>PABN01000083.1 GCA_002699555.1 Dehalococcoidia bacterium | reverse complement strand
TTGTCATAGTGATGTCGCTCAATTAAATGGTCAGAAACACGTCCCTGGAGAAGTTTCACCAACTGTCCCTGGCCATGAAATAGTCGGAAGGGTCTATGATTTGGATCCAGGTTCAGAGCTTGGAGTTGAAATTGGAGAACGTGTAGCAGTAAATATCGTCGTACCAACAGAACCATCAGACTCAAATCCTTTCGGTATTAGTTGTTACGGTTACAGCTTTGGACTCGATGAGGCTGAAGGTCTATGGGGAGGTTACGGAGAATACATGTCCATTCTTCCGAAAACCCAGCTTGAAGGCTTAACTAGTGACATATCTGCTGAAGAGTTGACTATTTTTGAACCTCTAAGCAATGTAATAGCTTGGACTAGCCGTATCCGCTGGAGTCAAAAAATGAAAGTGGTAATACAAGGGCCGGGACATATGGGTTTAACTTTCGCAGCTATGGCTAAACAAATGGGAGCCGACAAAGTCATCGTTACCGGAACCAGCGAAGATTCGCACAGACTTTCTATCGCAGAAACCATTGGCGCCGATTTCGTTATTGATGTCACCAAAGAAGATCCTGTAGAAATAATCACTGATATCACTAGTGGAATAATGGCAGATCTCGTTGTTGATCTTACCAGTGCGCCATTGGTACCAAGTTTATGTCTTGACTTGGTCAGATACGGCGGTGATGTGATTTGGGCGGGTCTCAAAGACCGAGAAGCGGTTCCAGTTGTAACAGACAACGCTGTCATGCGGGGCATTACTATCCATGGTGGAGCAGGCGGTACTAATAAATCGCTAAAAGAAGCAGTAGAAATTCTTAATACAAAGAACTTCCCTACCGCACCACTACTTGGAGAGGTCTTCACGATTGATCAAATTGACGAGGCTATGGAAGTATTGAACAGAACAGCAGCAAATGACGCCGTGCGTGCAGTCTTATCCCATGCACATAAATAACTTGGACCCTAGGACTCCTTAGCTCGATCCCAAACTAATGGACAATCTGGATGATCGATTACAGGGTCCCCCGTTCGCATACTTTCATGGTGCGGTTTCTTAGGAGATCCAGGGCGAATCTTGTAGGTCGAACCGTCCCCACAGTAACGAACTGAAACAGCTCGTCGTTGTCTAGAAGTTGAGCGATTCGCACCTGCGCCATGAAGGGTTAACGCATGATGCACAACTAAATCTCCAGGATTTGTATCAAAATGAATCAAATCCAGTTTTTCGTCACCCATTTCAATATCGGGTAGATCTTTTCCTTCAGTTCCTGGTAAAGATTCATTTACTACAAACCAATTGGGTTTAAATACTCTGTTGTTCTTATGAGAAGAACGTAGATAAACAACCCCACCGGTTTCAGTATTGACGCCATCTAGAGGAGCCCAAACCGTGCAAATGTTTTTACCTTCTATATGGAAATAACCCAAATCTTGATGGAAGGCGGTTCTCTCAGCCGTACCCGGTTCTTTGATCAAAACTGAATCTTCATATAGATAAATCTTTCTCGAGTTCATAAGTTCTGCCACAATCGAAGGAAGAGGTGAAATTTTTGCAAAGGCAGCAAAAATCTCATTGTCTTTCCAGTGGTCCACTCCAGACAAAAACCTTCCACCTTTAACACCTTCTTCAGTTAAAACTGTCAGATCCTGAGTTTCGTTTAAATCGCCCCCAAGTGATGTAAGGTCCGCAAACATTTGTGGTTCTTCAAGCATAAGTCGCAAAGCAGAATCGAGTAGGTCAACCCAATCTTTGTTCACTATTCCAGGCAAGTGGACGACTCCGTCTGAAACGAAAGAAGAGACCTCTGCATGGGTGATTGGCCTCAATGGTTCAGAAGATGGGAAACTAGGCATGTCTTTTAATGAGAATATCGATTTGTAAATTAAAGCCCTTAGACACTTGGTGGCCTCTCCCGGGACAAATGAGCACCTGCATCTGCTAAAAATAACTGGCCAGTGATATTCCGAGCAAAATCAGATGCTAAAAAAACAGACAGGTGACCTAAATCTTCGATATCACTCATCCTTCTAAGTGGATTTGATTGTTCTATGGAAGAAATCCGATCCTCATCAAAAAAATCTGCAACTGTTTCAGTCAAAGTTGTTCCAGGAGCAACTGCTAGAACCCTTATACCCATAGGCCCGAATTCGACTGCTGCTGTCTGTGTCAAGTGATTTATTCCTGCTTTAGCAGCACCGTAACCAGCTAAGAATGGACTAGGCCGTGTTGTTTCACCTGAACTCACATTTATAATCACACCACTTTCGGACTCACTCATATGTTTTGCTTCTGCCTTCATGGACAAGGCGGTAACTAGAAGATTTTGTTCTATTACATCTCTCCATTTTTTCTCATCCATTTCCAACAATGAAGAGGTTCCCTCCGGTCCAAGCATTCCAATATTGTTGACCGCCACATCAATCCCTCCAAGTTTCTCCGAGGACTCATCAAACATTCTTTCAATCTGATTATCTTCGCGAGCATCACCAACGACATAGAAAGATGACCCCTGATTCAAAGCAGTCAACATATCAACAGTTTCTTTTGCCTTGTCATCTCTCTTATCCAAAACAGCAATATTTGCCCCAGCTTTAGCGAACAGAAAAGCTATTGATCGTCCTATTCCAGCACCAGCACCAGTCACAACAACATTTTTTCCTGAATGATCGATTTTAAAAGACAAGTTAGTTCTCCAATACTTTCAGTAAGTCATCTAAGGCTGACTCTACCCAGCTAATAACAACCTCTTCTTCCGTGCCACCTAGAGGATGTGGAACTACTACAATTCTCGCCTTTGGCATTCCAAGACTATTGGCCACAGAACGAGTCAAATCTTTAAATTTTTCTGTAGTGAAAACAACAGTCGGCACTCCTGCTTTTTCAATTTCGATCAAATCATGGACACTCCACGATGTGCAAGATCCTCAATCAGCTGAGCCAGTTAAAACCAATTGAACTTCTTCTGCAAGCATGCCAACGACTTGAGGATTGCATGCTGTAGCTGCATTAGCCCTTTCACCTTTTCCAGTGGTCACCGTGAAGTTTGCGTCGATTCTCCCTGCAAGCCCTTCAGCAATCTTTGTCAATAACAAATCAGCATTCGGTTTACCATTCTCAAGAATTCCTATTTTCCCGCCAGAAAATAAAGGAGCAGTTGAACACAACTCAACAACCTCGTCTTTCAAATCACCTTCCGGACTGTAAATCTTCATATTCATAGACTAGACCCCCTGACTCTTTTCATATTGGAACTGTCACACTGCGAGTCATTCCCCAACTAGGAACTACACATGAATGCTTTCCAGCGCCTCCGCTTACTAGAACTTTGATATTTTCAACCTGTTGAGTCATCGGGACTAACTCATCATCCGAAAGTGAATGCATCCAATCCGCCCATGCCAATAGATTAAACTGCTCCCTGAAACGACCAGCAGGCATTCTCGCTCTCTCAAATAAGTAGCTAGAGACATCTTCCCTGCCCCAACCTTGACTAAACGCAGTAGCGGCATGTTCGGGGCAAAGGATAACAAACCATTCACCACCTGATATGCAGGCATTGTTGACTCCGAAGGTTGTCATGGCTGAAGCTGCCTTATCAAGTATTCTCTCGATATTCTCTGATTCCATATCATGGAAATTGTGCGGATTTTCCCCACAATGCACAGTAAGTGAACTTTCTGAATCGACTCCAAGCGTTACTGGATAGGACTCCCAGGGGTTTTCCTTTTGATTCTCCGCTATGCAATAGGTGTATTTTGAAGGCTGTCCTTGCGTTGAGGCATCACCTGGACCTGGTACCGCTCCTGCAACATGTAACAGCACAAGTCGTATCGCCCTTCCTACTGTTGCATTTGCCCTATTACCGGGACCAAATACCCCTAAACCGGAGTTAAAACCGAGCTTTTCTACTGCTTCTCCATGGACAATCAATAAGGGAGCAACAGGGTGGGTAGTAGTATTGACTCCACGTAAATTTATCCTTTGATTACCTAAAGCTTTTACAGCCGCAACAACAACGGGAAAATATTCCGGTTTGCAGCCAGCCAGAACAGCATTAACTGCTACAGATCTGTAAGTTGCCGAGCCTCCTCGTGGAGGAAGCACCGCTATAACTTCTTCGGGTGAAAATTCAATGGAGCTAAGCATTTCAGCTACACGCTGATCGGTGGGTGCCACCAATGGCAGACCATCACCCCAACCATGTTTCTCAAATAGTTCATAGATAGTGTCTGGGTCTTCATCTGGCAGTTCAAGGAACGGACTTTGAGTTTCCACTCCAACATTCTTCCCCATAAGATTGACAACTTTACAGTTGGGAAAACTAGATTATGAAATTTGCTAAATATATAGAGTGGATTTATCTTTCCCCAAAATAACTTAGGTGTGTTGCTCTATAGCTTTGACCATCTTTACTCTCTGCACTGAAATCGCTACCAGCTTCTTTACTAGAAATTAATGCCAGACCTAAATTTCCTTCCATGGCGGGTGACCATGCAGCGACACGTATTTCTCCGATTTCATTCCCTGATTCACTAAATGCAGTCCATGGCTCTTCAGTTGGTGAAGGTAAACGTTCGCCTGACAACAAAATCTTCACTAACCTTCTTGCCGGACCTCTACTCTTTTCCGCGATTAAGGCTTCTTTTCCTATGAAATGCTCGTCTCTTTCCAAATTCATGAAACGTTCCAAACCTAATTCCAAAGGAGTCGCTGAAGCACCACAGTCAGTTCGGTATGAAAGTAACCCACTTTCTATTCTTTCAACGGCATTTGGAGTACCTGGATGAATACCGTACTTCAAACCAGAATTCCAAACTTTCTCCCAGAGATCCATTCCTTTCGAATCATCAGTTAAAAATAATTCAAACCCGCCTTGCCCACTCCAACCCGAACGGCAGATTATGAATGGAATATCATCCAGTTGTGTATCCACAAAACCAAAGAACGGTATGTCCATAACCCAATCTCCAAGTAAATCAACCATTGTTTGATCAGCTTTAGGCCCTTGAACTGCCAAAGGTGAAACTTCCGGTTCAAAAACACTGCAGTCGAAGTTTCTTTCGGAACTTACAGCCTGCGCCCATAAAAGTAGATCCCCATCCGCAATTGAAACCCAGTAACGATCCTCCGCTAAACAAAGGGTAATAGGGTCGTTAATCAGAATTCCTTGATGATCACAAATTGGTGTGTAACGAGACCTGCCTACCTTGCAGGACCTCATTCCTCTGGTTGATAGATACTCAACCAATTCAATAGCATCAGGACCCGCTATCTCCACTTGACGTTCACAACCCACATCCCAAATAGAAACCTTTTCAGTTAATGCTTCATATTCTGCAGTGGGATTCCCATATGAAGTCGGCATATACATATGGTTGTAAATAGAGAATTGCTTAACCCCATGTGAAATTGTCGCTTCATAAAAAGGTGACTTTCTGACTCTTGAACCGATAGCAATTTCGCTGGTCATTTCTATTTATCTCCTTCATGCCTGTATACAGGTGAGTCGTCTGCTGCTAAGGGAGTATTACCCAATATAAGATCTGCTGCCTTCTCGGCAAGCATCATAACTGGTGCATAAATATTTCCGTTAGTAATGTTAGGCATAACAGAAGCGTCGACCACCCTTAACCGGTCAGTTCCATGAACTCTCATAGATAAAGGATCTACGACTGCCATATGATCTGTTCCCATCCGAGCAGAACAGGAGGGATGAAGAGCCGTCTCAGAATCCTTTTTGATCCAATTCAAAATCTCGTCATCTTTTTCAATATTCGGTCCGGGTGATATCTCTCCCCCGTTGAACTCTTCAAAAGCTGGCTGACTCATTATTTTCCTAGCTACACGAATGGCCTCAACCCACTCTTTTTTATCTTCTTCAGTAGAAAGGTAATTGAATTTAATTGATGGTTTCTCAAAAGGGTTACTGGTTTTTATTTTGATACTTCCACGACTGTCAGAAAACATAGGCCCAACATGAAACTGGTAACCGTGACCAGAAACTGGGGTACTTCCGTCATATCGGATAGCAATAGGCAGGAAATGGAACATCAAATTTGGCCATTCAACTCTTTCATTTCCTCTCACGAAACCACCTGCCTCGAAATGGTTAGTTGAACCTGGACCTTTTCTCATTAGCCATTGAAGAAAGACCAAAGGTTTTCGCCATGTCTGCAAATAAGGCGACATGGAAACAGGTTTTTTGCATGCGTACTGGACATAAACTTCTAAGTGGTCCTGTAAATTCTCACCCACACCAGGAAGATCAATCAATGTTTTTACACCGGCTTCCTCAAGGGTTCTAGCTGAACCTACTCCTGACAGTTGTAATAGTTGTGGAGTGTTTATAGCGCCTCCGCAACAAATTACTTCACCCGCTTTAACAGTTTTGTTTCGTCTGTCCTTTCTAAACTGAAGCCCAACCGCCTTATTACCCTCGAAAATAATATTCGTAACATGAGCTCTTGTTATAACATCCAAATTTGACCTTGAAGTAACAGGGTGCAAGTAAGCAACTGACGCAGAATTTCTTCTACCCCTATAAATATTTCGATCAAAAGAGGCAAACCCTTCTTGGCGATAGCCATTCACATCTTCAGTTAGTTCATAGCCGGCTTCGAGCACTGCATCGAAGAAAGCCCCGAACAAAGGATTCGAAGCAGGTCCTCTTTCCAGCATTAACGGACCGCTACCCCCTCTATACCGGTCAGTCCCGTGAAGACAAGTCTCCATTCGTTGAAAATAAGGTAAACAGTGGGAATAACTCCAATCTTTGCAACCTGGTGTTTCAGACCAACGTTCATAATCAGCAGGGTTGCCACGTTGAAAAATCATGCCATTAATACTTGAAGAGCCTCCTAAAACCTTTCCTCTTGCGTGCGACACTCTTCTGCCCCCTAGTCCTTCTTCAGGGTCAGATTCATACTTCCAGTCGTAGAACTTGTTACCTATTCCATATGAAAGTGCTGCTGGCATATGGATTATGAAATCCCATCGATGATCACGCCTGCCGGCCTCCAGTAAAAGAACTTTTACATCGCTATTTTCACTTAAACGATTTGCAAGCACACATCCAGCTGAACCTCCGCCAACGATAACTACGTCATAATCATCCATTAGAAAGATCCGTGTAAGTCAAATTTTTCATACAAATTGATTCTGCCTTTAAACTCGTCCTTAGTGGTGTCAAGGAAAACTTTTTACTAAAAGTATCCTTACATATGGGGAAAAGTACCTATGTGCCTAGATCTGGCGAATCTTGGCGCGATCCTTATCCCATGTATTCAGATCTACGAGACAACTCTCCAGTGCATTTTGTCGAAGAGGGATCGTACTGGTTCTTATCTCGATTCGAAGATGTATTTAACGCTGCAAGAAGTCCAAATATATTTTCATCTCGACATGGTCTAACAATTGATCAGAACTCAAACTATTTAGAAATGGGAGATGCAACTCCTATAGTTTTTCTAGACCCTCCTGAACACACTCAATTCAGGCGACTAATAAGTAAGGGTTTCACTCCCAGGAAAGCTGAAGACATGAGGGGCGATATTAATTCTTTTGTTGAGACAGCAATAAATAAGATAAAGGAACTTGACAATTGCGACATCATTTCTGAGCTATTCAAGCCTTTGCCTAGCTTCGTGGTCTCAAAATACTTAGGAGTGCCTTCATCTGATCGCGTTATTTTTGATACATGGACCGAAAGAATCGTTTCAGGTGCGATCCAAAATGAAGACAGTGAAGGACTCGACGCCATTATCGAACTTACAAGTTATTTCACAGAATTAATCGAGTGGAGAAAAAAGACACCTGAAGATGACTTGATTTCCGAACTCCTAGAAATGGGTGAGGAAAAAGTTTCCATCATGTGGATTCTTGGATTAGCTTTCACGATGATAACCGGTGGGAATGACACGACAACTGGCTTATTAGGTGGTTCAACAGTTTTACTAACTGACAATCCAGATCAACGAAAACTTTTATTAGAAGATTTTCAACTTTTGCCTGGAACAATCGAGGAATTGTTGAGAATGACCTCCCCCGTTCAAGGTCTAAGTCGAGTTCTTTTGGAAGACTTCGAGTTACACAATCAAAAAATACCTTCCGGATCTCGTGTTCTCCTTGGTTACGGATCTGGCAACAGAGATGAAAAAGAATTCGGCGAAGACGCTGAAAAGCTTAATATTCTCCGAAAAGTAAAAAGAACACTAGGTTTCGGATCAGGAGCACATCTCTGCCTAGGTGCATCTGTCGCCCGCTTGCAGTCTTCTATTGCACTCGAGGCCATTTTGCGAAATTTTCCCAATTTTCATGTAGACGAAAGTTCTTCCACCTACGCAACCGGAAACTACGTACGAAGACACACTCATTTACCTTTCTATTCACGAGGCTGAGTATCTTTGTATCCTCGATAGCCTTAATATGATGAACAAATTTGTTTGAGGATACTAATGAGTCAGAATCACAAAGATCAAGTAGTCGTAGTAACTGGTGCTGGAAAAGGAATTGGCCGTGCTATAGCCGAACGTTTTTCAAATGAAGGCGCCAAAGTAGTCGTTAACGACATTGACGAGGAACGCGTCAACGAGGTAGTCACAAAAATCAATAGTGATGGAGGCGATTCTATTGGAGTTGCCGCTGATGTAGCTGACAGCAACCATGTAAAAAGAATTTTTGACTCAGCACTAGAATCATTTGGGACTGTTGATGTGCTTGTAAACAATGCAGGAATCGTAAGTCCAATGCTTCACTTCTTCGAAGCAGACGAAGCTTGGTGGAGACGTATCATTGACGTGAATTTAACTGGTCATTTTCTTTGCTCGCAACAAGCAGCAAGGATCATGGCTTCAAAAAAGCACGGTGTGATTATCAACATGTCCTCTGGTGGTGCTACTCGCGCTCATAGATCATTTACAGCTTATGACGCTTCGAAGGGAGGCATCGAAGCCCTCACAAGGGCAATGGCTCTCGACCTAGGACCTTACGGCATAAGGGTGTGTGCTCTCATGCCCGGTTCAATCGATACTGAGGGAATGAACGAAGAAGCAAGAAATCTTAGAGGTGAAAATATACCCCTTGGCCGCCCAGGTGATCCTGATGATATGGCAGGCCCAGCACTTTTCCTTGCCTCTGAGGATGCCAAATACATCACTGGGGATGTAATCAAGGTGGATGGCGGGATGCTTTCTCAACAGAGATCTGCAACAGTGGACATAGTCCCTCCTTCCACATTCCCAGATTTGAAGGACATTCTCGAAGGAGACTAGTGCCCTAAATGGTAAAGAATGGAATACGAATCGGAGCAGATGTTGGAGGAACATTTACCGACGTAGTGCTCGAGACAAAAGAGAAAATCTTTTCAACGAAAGTTCTTACTACTTACGAATCACCCGAAATAGGAATACTCCAAGGTATCAACACAGTTATAGCCGATTCAGGCAGCGATATCTCCGAACTTGACTCTTTCATACATGGAACGACTCTTGCCACAAATGCTCTGATTTCAAGAACTGGAGCGAAAACAGCCTTTGTAACTACAAAAGGTTTTCGCGACACGATTGAAATGAGAACTGAGAGCAGATTCGAACAATATGACCTCAATCTTGAATTACCTAAACCACTTATTGAAAGAAAAGATAGATATGTACTTTCAGAACGTATCTCTGCGAATGGTTCCGTACTTTTACCTTTTGATGNAACAGAAGCTAAAAACCTNATNGACCTCTTATCTTCTGAAGAAAATGGTTATAAAGCAGTCGCTGTAGGTTTCATTCATTCATACATGAACAACAGCCATGAATCTCTCTTTAAGGAAATGCTTTTAGACAAACTTCCTCATATGAAGGTGTCAATTTCATCTGAAGTGTCGCCTCAGATGAGAGAGTTCGAAAGATTTAACACAGTATGCGCTAATGCCTACGTGCAACCCATGATGGTCGCTTATCTTGAAAGGCTCAAAACGAAACTAGCTGATGCCGGAGCGAAATGTGATATTCATCTGATCCATTCTGGTGGTGGACTGATCAGTATAGAAAGTGCAATAAAATTTCCTGTGAGACTCATAGAATCTGGCCCTGCAGGTGGTGCTATTTTCGCTTCTGAAATTGCTGCTCGTCATGGAATTGACGCTGCTCTCTCTTATGACATGGGAGGCACAACTGCAAAAATATGTCTTATAGATGAACAGTCTCCACGTTCTGCAAAGACTTTTGAAGTAGCGAGAACCCACCGTTTCACTAAAGGAAGTGGAATGCCTATTTCTATACCGGTGATAGAAATGATTGAAATAGGAGCTGGTGGTGGATCAATTGCAAATGTTGATGACCTTAAACAGATAAGAGTTGGTCCTCTGAGTGCCGGTTCTGAACCAGGGCCGGCGGCATATGGCCTAGGTGGTCATCTCGCTACAGTAACAGATGCAAACATTTTGCTTGGTCGAATCTCACCGGAGACTTTCGGTGCAGATGACATTACCCTTCTTCCCGAGGAATCCAGAAAAGCACTGCTAGCTGATGTAGCAGAGCCACTTGGAATTGATGCTAAAAATGCAGCGATCGGAATAATCGAGGTCGTTGATGAAAATATGTCCAATGCCGCTCGAGTCCACGCAGTGGAAAATGGTAGAGACGTATCTCAATACACAATGATCGCATTCGGTGGCGGAGCACCTCTTCACGCGTCTCGATTGTGTGACAAGCTAGAAATAGAGAGATTACTCATACCTCCCGGAGCAGGCGTAGGTTCAGCCATAGGTTTTCTTCGAACACCATTTTCCTATGAAGCTTTGAAAAGTTTCTACGTTTCCATTGAAAATTTTGATCATGAAAGCGTAAACCAACTTCTAAGTGATCTAACTTCAGAAGCTACAGAATTTGTAATGGACGCATCAAATGAGAATCTGCCCGTTAAGAGCCTCGTTGTGGAACGTTGCGCTTTCATGAGGTATGCAGGTCAAGGATGGGAAATCCCTGTCCTCCTAGAAAATGCTGTATTTGACCACCTTGGAATGGAACTGCTTAATAACGAGTTCGAAAAAACTTATGAGCAACATTTCGGTAGAGCCATAGAAGGTCTTCAGATTGAAGTGGTCGGGTGGTCTGTGAAAGTAACCTCCCCTAAACCAGAAATCGAAAAAACCCATATTGTCGATTCTAAAAATATGGTCACAAGTAATCTCAAGCGTTCTATCTATGATCCCATTCAGGGTTCCGAAGTCGATGCTTCTGTCTTTCACCGCGAAAATTTGAACCCCGGTGATTGTGTTATAGGTCCAGCAATAATTGTTGAGAATCAAACAACAACATGGATTTCGAGTGAAAAACAGTCATCTGTCCAACTAGATGATTGTCTACTAGTAACTAAAAGAAGTGAGGCTAGTAGGTGAAACATTTAAAAAATCAAGTGATGTGGAATCGGCTTATATCAATAGTCGAAGAACAAGCTCTAGCCCTTGTGCGTACAGCCTTTAGTACAAGTGTGAGAGAAGCAGGTGATCTTTCAGCAGGTGTCTACGACACTAAGGGAAGAATGATCGCACAAGCGATAACCGGAACTCCGGGGCATGTGAATACCATGGCAGCAGCTGTAGTTAACTTCATAGAAGACATCGGACCTCACAGAATCTATGAAGGGGATGTTTATATAACCAATGATCCGTGGAAAGGTACAGGTCATTTACATGACTTCACAGTAGTCACTCCTGTATTTAGAGACGGAAACCTAATCGGTTATTTCGGTTGCACAGCTCACGTGGTGGATGTAGGCGGCAGAGGTTTCGGACCCGACGCTACTGAAGTTTACGAAGAGGGACTTTTCGTTCCAATTATGAAATTGATGGAACGCGGCAAATTGAACGAAGATCTTATAAACATAGTTCGCCACAATGTCCGTGAATCTTCACAAGTAATTGGCGATCTTCATTCTCTTTCAACATCAAATGAGACTGGCATTAAACGTCTTCATGGAATGCTCGACGAGTTTCATTTAAATAACTTAGAAGATCTGGCCGAATTTATCTTCGAAAAAACACATGATGCAACAATGAAATGTCTCTCAAAGTTAGAACTAGGTCAATACAAAAATGAGATGCAAGTTGATGGCTACAACGACACTGTGACCTTAAAAGTAAAGATCACAGTCAATGAAGAAGGTGCACATGCTGACTTCGAAGGAAGTTCTCCAACCTGTGAACATGGAGTTAACGTACCTTTAGTTTACGCTCATGCTTATTATTCATATGCAATGCTTGTAGCACTAGCTCCTGAAATGCCTAGCAACTATGCATCACTAGCAGCTTTTACAGTCAGCGCACCAGAAAAATGCATCCTCAACGCCAAACATCCTGACCCTGTTGCGGTTAGACATGTGACGGGACATTTCGTAACTGACCTTTGCCTAGGTGCTATATCAGAAGCACTACCTCAAGTTATCCCCGCAGAAGGTGCAGGAGCTTTATGGAACTTTCATGTTAGTGCTAGGGCTACTGACCAGAATCCCAATCTCCCACCAAGGGAAATACTTATGTTCAATAGTGGAGGCACCGGCGCTAGGCCAAATTTAGATGGACTAAGTAGCACTGCTTTCCCTAGTGGTGTGAGAACAATGTCATCTGAAGCAACCGAACAGATCGGACCGATAGTCATCTGGAGAAAAGAGCTGCGACCAAATTCTGGAGGAAACGGTCGCCATCGCGGTGGTTTAGGCCAAATAATTGAGTTAGCTCCTTCTAAAGGTTATAAATTTTTCTTTAGTTGCATGTTTGATCGAGTTGAGAATCCGGCAAGAGGACGCAACGGAGGAGAAAATGGCTCCCCTGGAAAGGTATACCTCGATGACGGAACACCCTTTGACGCAAAAGGCAAACAACCTGTTCCAGAAGGTAGAAGACTAATTTTAGAACTCCCCGGTGGAGGGGGCTTCGGTAACCCAGAAGAACGAAATTTGAATTCGATTGAAAATGATCTAACGCAGGGTTATGTTTCCTAAAAAATGTCGAGCCAGACTTTAAATTAAATCCAGATCAAAATTTACAGCTAAGGGCACCTGATGAAACATTTCGATACTTTAATTATCGGAGGCGCTGTTATGGGTAGTTCCGCTGCCTATTGGCTATCTGAAAATACTGACTACGACGCAAACATAGCGGTAATAGAACCAGATCCTACATACGTAAGATCCTCCACAGCACTTTCCGAGGCAAGTATCCGGCACCAATTTTCACAACCTGTAAATATTAAGCTTTCAATGTTTGCGACAGAATTTTTTTCAAATTTTCATGCCCATGTCCAAGTGAATGGAGAAGCACCCGAACTTCCTTTTCACGAAACTGGGTACCTGTTTCTGGCCACTGCAGACGGAATGGAAAATTTGATAGCCAATCATGAGGTACAAAAAAAATGCGGAGCAGAAGTCATCCTACTTTCACCAAGTGAAATCAAGGAAAGATTTCCGTACATGCATACCGATGACCTGGAATGTGGAAGTTTAGGAACGAAAAACGAAGGAACACTCGATGCTTTTTCATTAATGCAAGGACTAAAACTACGTGCCAAACATAACGGAGTTGAGTATTTACACAATCGAGTTGTATCGATAAATGTTGATAAAAGCAAAGGACTCGTAAAGGAAGTCAAATTAGATTCAGGTGAGACTATTTCATGTTCACGGGTAATTAATTGCGCTGGTCCTCGTTCGAAATGGATAGCAGAAATGGTAGGACTGAAACTTCCAGTTGAACCACGAATAAGAGCAGCTTTTGTTTTCGACTGCCGAGAAGAACTTAAAGGTCAAACTCTCCCACTAACGATCGACCCTTCAGGGGTTCACGTAAGAACCGACCCTCCTAATTTTCTAGCAGGCGCACCTCCTGCAAACGATTCAGAAGTTGATCCCGATGACTTCGAAGTTAGAAGTGAAGAATGGGAAGAAAATATCTGGCCTGTACTAGCTCACCGTATTCCAGCTTTCGAAAAAATTAAAGTAACAAGTTCATGGGCTGGCCACTATGCCTACAACACTTTGGATCAAAATGCCATAATTGGAACATGTGAAAAGCTTTCGAATTTCTTTTTTTGCAATGGCTTCAGTGGGCACGGATTCCAACAAAGTCCAGGCGTAGGCAGGGGCTTGAGCGAATTAATCATTTATGGAAAATACAAATCCTTAGACCTAACCGAGCTTGGTTATGATCGAGTTATTAGAAATGAACCATTTTTAGAGAAAGCCGTTATTTAGCTCTCTCCGAGATAAGAAGAGCGCAATTCTGGATTAGCTAATAAAGCTTCAGCGGTATCGTCAAGCACAACTCTGCCTGTCTGTAAAACCCATCCCCTGTCAGCAATAGAAAGTGCCATATTTGCGTTTTGCTCCACCATGAAAATAGCCATTCCTTCTTCGTGGATTTGTTGAATGAGTTCAAAATTTTGTTGCACAAGAGCGGGAGCTAATCCCATTGATGGCTCATCCATAAGAAGAACCCTTGGACGTGACATCAATGCACGCCCGATCGCAACCATCTGCTGCTCACCACCTGAAAGAGTTCCTGCTTTTTGAGAAAGTCTTTCCTTGACACGAGGGAAAAGTTCATAAATATTTTCTAGATCTTCTTCGATTCCTTCCCTGTCATCCCGCAAGTAGGCGCCTAGTTCGAGGTTTTCTTTTACTGTTAAACGTTTAAAGAGTCGACGATTTTCAGGGACCATAGTTACGCCATTAGTAACCCTGTAGCTAGTTGGTTTTTCATTAACCACTTCGCCGTCGAGAAGTACTTCGCCAGAGGTAGGCGTAACCATTCCTAATAAGGTTTTTAAAGTCGTTGATTTTCCACTCGCGTTGCCACCCAATAAGCAGACCATCTCACCTGGATATATTGCAAGGTCCACATCTTTAAGTATATGAACAGCCCCATAATGAGTATTGACTGAACGAAACTCTAATAAAGCTGTTTCTGTCATGATTTAGCCTCTACCGGTCTACCCAAATACGCTTCAATTACATCAGGGTTGGTTGAAACCTCGTCGTACGCTCCCTGTGCAATAGGAACACCATGGTCTAAAACCACTACACGATCAGAAACGTCTCTAACCACTTTCATATCGTGCTCGATAATTACAATCGTAAATCCCCATTCGTCACGCAGTCTGCTTATCAATCCAGTTAACTCTGCTGTTTCTATCGGATTCATACCTGCAACTGGCTCGTCCAAAAGCAATAAACGCGGCTGAGTCGCCATCGCTCGTGCAATTTCAAGCCGTCGTCGATTCGCATAGGACAATGCAAAAGCTGGTTGATCTAAACGGTATCCAACAAGACGCGTTCCAAAAAAGCCTAAAATTTCTTCAGAACGTTCCCGTATCTCCTTCTCTTCTTGTTTAAATGCCTTTGTTTGGAACAAAGCTCCTATTATGAGCTGTGACGTTCGGCAGTGTTGCGAAACCATCACATTCTCAAGAACTGTCATATTAGGGAACAATCTCACATTCTGAAATGTTCGAGCGATTCCCATCTCTGTTATTTGATTTGGATCAAGACCTAGAACTGACTCACCATCAAAGATTATTTCTCCACTAGTAGGAGGAACCATTCCTGAAATCGTGTTAAAAAATGTTGTTTTTCCAGCACCATTAGGTCCAATAACACTAACAATTTCTCCTTCTTCGATTGAAAAATCAAGATTTGAAAGTGCATCTAGACCTCCGAAAGTGACCTGAAGGTTATGAATTTCTAACAAACTCATAGTTGCTCTCCAACTTCTTCACGGTCTTCACTCTCATCATCACCCAGCCAAGCATCTTGGAGATACTCTTCTTGATGTAATTCCCTAGTTCGTCGCGCAGTGGGTACAAGCCCTTCAGGGCGTTTAAGCATCATGAAAACAAGTAAGGCTCCATAAATTAACAGTTTGAAATTCTGAAACTCTTGAAGAAGTCCAGGTTGTCGCGGGCCGCCAAGAATTCCTATCAGAACCAACGAACCAACCATTACTCCTGTAATGCTTCCCATGCCTCCGACTATCACGACTACAAGAATTATTATTGAAACGAGAATTTCAAAACTCTTCGGGAAAACAGATCCGACTTTAGCTGCCAAAACAGCTCCACTGAATGAAGCCAGAACAGCTCCTACTACAAAAGCCATTAATTTAGAATTAACTGTATTTATTCCCATTACTTCAGCGACACTCTCATCTTCTCTTATAGCCATCCATGATCGACCTAAACGGGACGCTTGAAGTCGCCATGAGACATATATAGCCAGAACACAAAAAGCAAGAACCATATAGAAAACAGATCTAGGGTCCGCTCCTCGTACTTCCCAAGGTCCCAGATCTATGGCAGGTATGTTTGTGATACCTTGCGACCCTCCGAGATAAGGCTTAAGCCAGTCAGAGAGGAAAAGGAGTCTTATAATTTCGCCGAACCCTAAAGTAACAATCGCTAAATAGTCCCCTCTCATTCGAATAACGGGGGCACCTATTAGAAGACCGGCCAAAGTGGCCATAACTACAACAACCAGTAGTGAAATACCAAAATGAGTTTCAGGAGAGAACCATGGTGAATTAGGAGAAGTGAAAACTGCAGTTGTGTAGCCCCCCACAGCAAAGAAAGCGACATATCCAAGGTCTAGAAGACCTGCAAGACCGACCACGATATTGAGACCCAAGGCCAGTAGTAAGAAAAGTCCAACGTTCGCTAAAAGTTCGTTAATAATTCCACCTAAAAACCAAGGCAGCACAAGAACTAAAACTGCAACAATAGAAAATAGAGCTATGGAGTTTCGCCTTTTATCCTCAGGCTTAGCTTCTGACCGGTAGCGTTCTACAGTATTTTTGAATTTTCCCCGAACAATTAATGGCAATAACGCCAGCACCACAGCAAGAACAATCATTGAAGTTACTGTCATGCCGCCTTTTTTGGCATAGATCATGTCGCTCAACCATTCCAAACGAAAACCTTCTGAAAGGTCATCTATGACATCTTCTAGCACTGCGAAGGAAAAAAGACCAAATATCGCATAAGCAGTCATTTTTCGAATCTGGCTTGACATCTGGTGCAGAGACGCCCCGACGGTTCCAAGTCCTACCCCTACTGCAATCCAAACCAGACTTCCGAAGCCGATACTGTTTTCAAAAGTAAGCAATCTGAATAGTTTCGGATTCCAATTGATCAAAGGGTCTCTCATGTCGAGATTATCGATACCCAGCATGAGTAATACAAGACCTAAACTCCCCAAGAGTCCCGTTAACGCTCCGGACAGTAAATCCGCTGCACCCTGTTTAGGGTTTTCTATACCTTCTAATTTGACCATTTTTGAAACGACATAGCCGAAAACCAAAGGAATCCAGAGTATAAAAAGATATCCAAGACTTAGAGTTGACTCAATCAGTATTCGCCTATTCAACTCTGATGGAAGACCAACTAAGCAAATAAAAACCTGAGTTAACGCGCATATGCTTCCCCAAAACAAAATACGTTTCCAGTTTTGGTCAAACAGTTTTTTCTGAATTGGAGGAGCGTTCATCATGCACGATCCTCTTGCGAAAGCTTCTCTCCAAAGAGTCCTGACGGTTTAAATAATAAAACAAGCACAAGAACCGTAAAGGCAACGGCGTCCTTAAGTTGGCTTACACCAGGAACTCCAAGTGGCTCCAATATGACCATAGGAGCTATCGATTCTGCTGACCCTAAGAAAACGCCTCCAGCCATCGCTCCCCCCATGTTTCCTATGCCTCCAACCACAGCAGCTGTAAATGCTTTAATTCCAGGTAAAAACCCTGTCATATGAGTGACACTTCTAAATAGTAGACCCCAAAGGATTCCACCGACTCCAGCCATTGCCCCACCAACGCCGAACGTAATGACAATTGTTCGATTTACATTTATTCCCATAAGTGAGGCGATCTCTTTATCCTCCGCAACTGCCCTCATTGCTCTACCCGTTTGAGTCCTTTCAACCAGATACCAAAGACCTGCCATTGAAATCCCAGCCACAACCATTACAAGAATCTTTGTTCCAGCTATCTCAACAGTTAAAATCGATCTTTGCTTAGATAACCACTCAGGAAGACGGGGATATCCCTTACTCGCTGGCCCAAACAATCCCAATACAGCATTTTGGATAAAAAACGAAACGCCTATCGAAGTTATTAAAGGAATCAATCGTGGAGAACTACGTAACGGCCTATAAGCAATTCTTTCAGTAATAACCGCTGTCACAGTAGAAGTTGTGATTGCTACGAAAATGATTAGGAAGAGTGATAAAACAAAATTACTTTCCCATAAACCAGCTTCGTTTAATTTTTCAGAAGTAATCCAACCTGACATAGTTCCCACCATGAAAACTTCTCCATGAGCGAAATTTATGAAACCTAAAACCCCGTAGACCATTGAATAACCCAAGGCGATTAACCCATACATAGCACCTTGGGACAAACCGGAAACTACCAAACCTTTAAATTGATCCCCTGTCAGACCTCGAGCATCAGGGTTTCTCCACTCAGCAAAAAAGTTACCAGGCCATATTTGTTGAGAGATAAACGCTACAACTCCTAAAACTATCAATGTGGCCATAAGGACGCGAATGAAAGTTAAGAATCTGTCTACGCCCGATACGCGTGATTT
>PABN01000082.1 GCA_002699555.1 Dehalococcoidia bacterium | reverse complement strand
TTCACCAAATCTTCAAACATTCCCTGAGACTTATTTGCATATGTCACTATCTCGAGAGACATTATTAAAATATAATCAGATAATAAATGCGAGTACTCGTCATTTTACTTTTTACAACGTGGTTTTTCTTGTATGCAAACCACTGCCCATGTGAAAAACCATCTGATGATTGTTTCCGAACAGAGTTTTATGGATTTCAGTACAGTCACTTCTTATTTTTCACTTTGTTAGGTGCTCTCTTTCCCAAACAATTTTGGTTTTGGATCACTCTAGGCGCCGCATGGGAGGTGTTTGAATATTGGTTATCTTCTAGACCCGATCTTGTGAAGAAACTTGGTGGATGTTTGGTTGAGTCGGACCAAGAAACACCTCTCTGGTTTCGTCGTGTTTATGCGGGAAAACCTAAACATGAAAATTTCATCGATCGCTCGTTAGGTATTAAAAACTCACAAGAACATACGTGGCATTATTCAGTCGGGGAAAATCTCACGAATGTTTTAGGATTTTTGATGGGAATGTATATAAAAAATAAGTTTATATAAATATCAAATGAACGTAGGAATTCTCACGGCGGGTGGTGTGTGTCCAGGTGTGAATAACATTATTCATACTCTCACTCGTCTTGAGAATTCTAAAGATAACAGAATTATTGGTTTTAATGAAGGATTTCGTGGTTTGAACAATAATATTCGCGTTGAACTTTCTCGTGGGAAGATTGAAGAAGGTGCTGGTTCAATTCTTCGAGTATCATGCGATCCCGTTAATATTGAAAAAGTTGTTGAGAATATGGGTGATTTCGAACGTCTATATTGTATCTGTGGTAACGAATCTATGAAGAGTGCGAGTCTAATTGCTCTCGATGAACGCATTGATACAAATATCATTGGAATTGCCAAGACAATCTTTGATGATATTCCTGGTATGGAATCTATTGGATTTCAGACAGCTGTTCAAGAGTTTGCGAGATATATCGATTATGCTTATACAGAGGCTACGACGACAAATTCGATTGTCTTCGTCGAAGCACCTGGACATCGTATCACTGGACTCTCGACGAACGCCACATATGCGAGATATTCTAAAGTGACTGATGTCATCAACCAACAAACTATTAATAAAATTTCCATGCACCAAATTAAAAACAATTATGAAACACAAGGTTATGCCGTTGTAGTAGTCGCTGAAACATGTGATTATCAAGACATTGTAGATTTTATTCAAGACGAAGTTGAAACTGAGATCAAAGTAATGAATCCGGGTTTTGTCATCAGAGATGCCGAACCATGCGCATATGACACAATTTTATCCGTGAAGGTTGCTAAAGAAGCTTTCGAAAATGCTCAAATGTATCGAAACTTTATTCAGGGTGGAAGTACAAAAATGTTGTTCGATGACTTTGTTAAACTGGTTTAAAGACTCAAAACATATGTAATATGTGGGAAGTCCCACCGTTATACCGATTGACTAGTAATATAGTCAAACGCACCGTTCTTATAGCTCAGTTGGTTAGAGCGTGGTGCTTATAACGCCAAGGTCACGGGTTCGAGCCCCGTTGGGAACAGCTTTTAGAATGAGTTTTCCTCATTGTAAAAGTTGTCATGGCTTAGTACCCCCACTTTACATCGTCAGGTGTAGCGTCGGGATAATTCCTGGAAAAGAAATCTCGTCTTCCATGTTCATTATGACCAATTGTACTTTGTTGTGTGCGATCGATGAGCATATATTCCCTTAGATCTTTGTAATATACACGAGCACCTTTATTGATCAAATCCTCGTGTTTCATATCCACATGATTATCCATTGGATAGAAATACTTTTGATACTTTTTCATGTTATTCACATTGATGAGATAGCATTTAGTGCTCGAAATCCATTTTACTTTCTCGAGAGTTCCTTCTTTAGTGTCGGGAAGTCTCGATAAACAATGGAAAAAACACATCTCAAAGTCATCACCCTTCTCATCTATGACACTTTGAATTTGTTCGTAGAGTTGATCAGATTTTATGATAACATTGTCTTCGAAAATGACGGCGTACTTTAGACCCTGTCGAAAACAACGTTTATAAAACTCCATATGACCCATGAAACATCCGATAGCACCCAAATTAAAATACGTGATATCTGGTCTCTTGGTATCCGGGCTATAATGCATTTCGACAGCTTTTTCAAAATAATCTGGTTCTATATATTCCTCATATTCACTCGCTGTTTTAATCTTTCTCGTGTCTGGCCCATATATTATTTCTATGGGGACATCATCTTTGTGACTTTTAAAAAATCGCTCTTGTCTTTCTTTTTGATCTTTCATCGTTAGAAGAAAACATTTGTAATCGTAATCTGCCCTGGTTTTTGTTCGAAAAAATGTATAGATGACCGAAAAGACTAATATGATTAAGATGATGTTTCGTGTCATACCTACTTAAACGAGAGAAAATAGTAATACGTATGGACAAGGTTATTAATGGCATTGGATTGGTCAGTTCGATACTGATCTCAATCATGTTTATACCCCAAGTTATGCACGTCTACAAAACGAAAGACACTGCCGCAATCAATTATGCGTTTCTATATCTCAATATGTTAGCGAGTTCTCTGGGTCTCGTGTATTCTGTTTATTTCAGTGTCGTTCCGATGATCGTTGCCAATACATCCGCCGGTCTATTCTCAGTTTCACTTGTGGGTATGAAGTATATAAATGGGCTTAAAGAAAAGAATCCAGAAAGTGATATAGTTGGGGCTCTCATAGTGTAGTGGTCAACACTGTGGACTTTGAATCCACCACCCTAGGTTCGACTCCTAGTGGGAGCTTATCCTCTCTTAGCTCAGTTGGGAGAGCAGTGGACTGTAGTTCCAAGGGTCAGGTGTTCGATTCACCTAGAGAGGACTTTTTCTTCCATAGCTCAGTTGGTAGAGCGTGCGACTGTTAATCGCGAGGTCATCGGTTCGAACCCGGTTGGAAGAGCTATCATAAACGAACTTAAAATAACAATCACAAACTCTGGTAAGAGATGTCCTCTATTACCAAAGTATTGTTTTATCCTCTGAAAAAGCGTTTTGGTCGAAGGCCGAGGGCATTGGTAAATGATTGCCCTCCGCCTACAGAGGAAGAGCGGAAGTGTAAATTTGGATCATATTGTGTGAAGGCTACGGTAGAAGCCACGGATGATAAAGGTGATGTTGACCGAACGTTCATGGGATACAGCCAAGACATGAACATCACAAATAAGACGCAGATTGCTTGTGAAAGATACAAAGGGGGTGGGACAAAATGTGGAGAAGCTGTACTAGTCATCAAAGGTGGTGAATGTGATGAGGTTCTCCTAATGAAGACTAGGGATGGTAGAATTACGAATCTTTCGACTGTTCGGTAGGGTCAATTACGATTGGGGGTGCTTCCAAAATCTCAAGTTCCAGTTTATCTTCTGATACTTGAGATGGTGTAAGTTTTACGATGCGACAATCTTTACCACTTAAAACGGGATTACTCTTGGGTGGATGTATGACAATAGGTTTACATAAAATAGCATACATTATAGCTTTAAGTCTTTCCACTCCTTTATACTTATTTCACTCTCTTCGCACCATGGATACACTTCATCACCAATGTAATTGAATGCTTGAATTCCAGAATCGATACATTCATCACATATTCCTTTGTTGTCATCGATGATGAGACCAATATTAAGAGCTCGGCATATATCGGATTTCTTCACTTCGTTTGGGGTATAACTATTTGTGAGAATCACATCGTCAAAAATACCCGGAAAGTAGTGATCGATCCAAAGTTCCGTCTCTTCACGAACAGAATCTTGACGCCCTGTGACGACATACATTTTTTTACTTTTCCAACGAATGTCGTACATAGCTTTTTGTGCACCTTTGATTGGCGTCAAATTCGAAAAATCTCTCGACATGTAAAAATCTTGAACCATTTTTTGTGATGTCACCTCGTCAATATCAAAAATTTCACGATATACATAATTATATTTAGGTTTCCTGATTTTTTTATTATGGTGCTTTGCCATGGGGTACAAGAAATTGACCAAGACTTCATCAATGTCAATCGCCACTCTGTTCATTTATATATCTTAATATTATTCGTAATCTCTAATTGCCACACCAACGGGAAAACGTGGGATACCAAGAGCTGTTAGATTTTGATAACGAACTGTGAGTTGTTTACCGATATATCTCTCTTTATTTCTTAGATATTCCTTTCTTTTTTCGAGAGTTCCTTCCGGTTTCACTGAAAAATGTTGCTCACCCACTTTACACACCCAAATTGCCGCACCCTTCTCACGTCCCGTCCCCTCCTTGACATCTACAATTACATATTCTTCCGTCTGAAAAGCCTTATATTTAAGAAGGTAATTACTTCGTTTTCCAATTTCATATGTACTCGAAGCGTCTCGAATCATAATACCTTCGTGCCCTTGATTCACAAACATATCGTGATACCCTTGAACATCAGACTTTTTCTTCGCGAGAAATGTATCCACTGTNACATATTCTTTTCGTTCTTCAAAAGTGAGNTGAGGTCTTTCNGTGTCAAAATAATCNAATATATGAAACTCTAAATCTTTTGGATTCATTTTGAAAATACTGGTAATTTCTTCGAATGTTTTATCGGGAGCGTAACACTCACCGTCTAGATACTCACCATCTCTGAGACCTCGTCCTAGATGTTCGACACCTTCAACGGGTTTACCAGTTCGAGAAACACAACCTTTATTAGAAACGAGTAATCGAACACCATCTAGTTTTGGTTGAACGTAAAATGGTTCTGTGATGTATTTCTCGCGATCTTCCCATTTATTAGCTAACATGGGAAGAATTTGAGTACACTTGACCTTTTCATTGTTCCACATCGTCCGAGCTCTCATAAGAGCCCTTTCATAACCAGTTTTTACATTTAAACGAGATACCGAAACTTTATCTGTTCCGACGACACCTGTACATTTCACAATGTCAGCAGTTCCATTTTTCAAGTCTTCAACTCTGATGTCTGTAAATCTTTCATTTCCGTGTTTATCCTTTTTTATAAGACGTTCCATTCTATGTATATTTAAATTCTCAACTTTAAATAGATGTCTAACTTGCCAGTTGTAAATTATGGTAGAATGGAACGACTCAAACCTCCGGATGCTACAGTAGTACCAATGAATTTAAATACGTTATGCATTATTTTTATAGTTATATGCATTCTTGGTTTG
Organism: Dehalococcoidia bacterium; assembly: GCA_002699555.1. Lineage (GTDB taxonomy): Bacteria > Actinomycetota > Acidimicrobiia > Acidimicrobiales > MedAcidi-G1 > MedAcidi-G1. The sequence goes on along the minus strand of PABN01000082.1, from coordinate 9,584 downwards.
TATAACCGTGCAGTAACGATTAGTCAACGACGTGAGCGATATCATACTTGATACACTTTTCGGGTGTCAGATAAATATCCTTTTTCATGAGTCGTTTAAATTTCTTTTCAGGAATTTTGGTTTTAGAGAGGTACATTTTTTTGAGCATGTTCATAAACTTTTCAGTAGATTTCATTTCTGTCTTGAGTTCTTGGAAATTTCCCCAGAATTCAGTGGAAATTTGGTGAATCAGAAGGTATGCATTACGACCCATGCGACGCTCCGATCCACCCAAGAACACGAATGTAGCTGCACTACAGCACGAACCTTGTGCGATTGTGATCACCTTCACTCTCGAACGTTCCAGAACGTTCATCATGTTTAGACCCGCAAAGATATCACCACCATCACTCATGATGTGTACTCTAATTTGAGGTTCGTATCCAACAAGTTCAGCCATTTTCTTAAGAAGTTCAATCTCCAACTTCTTAAACTTTTCAACGAATTCCAATGCATTTTCACGATCGATGTCACCATAGAAGAGAATCTCATTTCCGACAACTTTTACACACTCAGTCTCATCGTGATCTTTTTCATCATCCGAGGGCATTTTTCAATGCTTTCTTTACTTTCATAACATCTCTTGATTTTAAGCCATTTCCAACTGCGAGATGATTGATAACATCGAAATCTTGTGAACTTATAGAATATTCTAAGAGTGGTTTCAAATTGCCATTTTCCGCATATTTCTTCAACAGACACAACTCTTCTACACCTAGTCCTGTTCTCGATTTCTTTTTTATTTCTTCGAACTTTTGTTTTCGCATCTTGTAGTTTCCAAACTTAGTCCAACAACTACCAGGTCTGATTTTATCTTTGACGAGTGGTTCACCGAGTGATGCTTTCGGAATCGTGAGTGCATGTAGTACAAAATATGGCATGAGAATCCACTCACCATGTGAGTACATTTTGGTATCATACATATCTGCATCAGAAAATGATCTCGAAGTTTTTATAATATCAACATCTTTTGAATCTAGATAATTTTCTTGAAAAATGTCCCATATGTGACCATGTTCGGAAATACTATCAAAAATTTGAATCGGACCAGAATCTGATAGTACTTCTGCAATAAATTCTTTAGGTGTTTGGAAATCATCCATTTCATCATATCCTTCCAAGTATGTAAAAAAATTTCGTATGTTTCCATTTGCACGAACGGCTGCATGTTCTACTTTAGACCCCCTCTCATCAGTAAGTTTCATGAGAACTTCCGGTTTATGTTTTGGTACGAAAACAGTTTCAAAATTTGGATACATACACATATTCGTAGTAGTCACTAATAAACAACCACGAGAAATTCTATCACCATCTGAAATTTTTTCAATTATCGGTTTAAACACAGGGTCATAGTCTTCGATAAATACATGTTTTGTCGAAGGTCTAATGAATTGTAAAAATGGTGATTTACTTTTCAAATGTTCTGTCTGTAACTCGACATGATTTAAACCTTGTAACACTGCTTTGAGAATATAGGATTTTCCAACACCTGGCGGCCCACATATGAAGACATTCTTCCTTTCACGGATGTACCTACGAATGAGATCAATTTGTTTCGTGTGTATTGTCGTCACAACGGGATCTTTTTTTTGCTCGACTATTTTAATGAAGGAGTCCATCGATGATCTTACTACTCAGGCCATAGATTTGGTGCTCGAAAATGACGCACTTCATAAACGTATCGTAGAACCTTTAAAAAGGAAAATTGTACCATACGTTGCATGTAGTGTTTTGACCAATTTAACGATGTTTATTCTTTTGGTGTACCTTGCTCGACGTCTGTCTCTTCTTCAGATTCCACCTCCTCTTCCTCGGATTCCTCCTCTTTAGAGAGATATTGCCCCACTTTTTCGAAGGGTGTATCTTGTGTCATTGCTCGTATAGGCTCTATAGTTTTCGGTAACTTAAGAGGTGGAATGGGGCGTACACCCAAGATTTCGGGTTTCGTGAACACACCATCAATGGGATACTCCTTCTCAAAAGACAAAAGAATATTCTTGGGAATGGGGGGAGACTGTTCAATGAGACGGTCATATTCAGCCTTACACTCTTCGACGAATTTAAGACCTTCTTTCTTACGTTCTTCGCGGGGAAGTGACAACTGAAGACGAATGTTCCTCGACAACGCACCATGAGCTAACGCCGCTGTTCTATGATTTTCACGGAGTTCGTTGATCTTTAGGAACTGCATGATCGTGGCAATGAGACCCGCCACTAAGTTCATACCACCAATGATTGCGGGTACAGTGCTCTGCATACTTTCGGGAAACGAAGTCTGAGCAAAGTTTGCTGTTCCAGTCACTGTAGAAAGTACGATGACCGGTAGATTAAAACGCAGACTTAACCTCTTATAGAGTAAAAACCCTCTGTGATGCATGTATCTATAACACGCAGACGCCTCACCCCATTGACGCAAGACATTCTCGTGATATTCATTCCATTTATCTTCCATATTAATTTCTTCACTCATCTTATAGTAAATGAATATAATATTTCTTATTCATTTGATTTTTCTTTTGTGGATACTTGTGGTACCATTTTTGAATGATCGTAGACAGCTCGAATTCTATTCGATGGTGATTCCCTTCATTTTTTATCACTGGTCTGTAAACGATGACACATGCGCTTTAACGCAGGCAGAAATGTTCATGACTGGAAAAGAAAAGGACGAGACGTTTATGGGACGTGTAGTCGGACCAATCTATAAAATGGAGGAGAACGATATTAACCGCCTGACGAAGACACTTTTCTTCGTGCTATGGGCATTTGTTCAATATCGACTTGGACATTTTGACTCTTTCATAAAAGACCTAAGTAAAGTGTTTAAAGCTAAAAAGATAAACTAATATACAATGGACGTCAAACTTCTCAGTGAAATTGCCCGACTTAATAACATCAAGGAGGTGTGCAAGCAAAATTATCTTTACAACCTGGAGTATCTCGAAGAAAAACTCGATCGGAATAATGCTCAAATTGAACGCACTACATCTGAACTGAAAAGTGATATTCTCAGAAAACAAGGTGATTATTATCGTGAACAAATTGAAAACTTGGATGCATCAGTTGAAAATGCAATCAAAGAAATTGATCTAAAAATTGAAAAGATTGAAGAACAAAAAAAGAAACACGATGAACAAGTTAAAAAAGAGTGCGAGTCGTTCGATTTTAACTTGGAGAAACTTCGTGCAGCTATTAAACGAAGAAATACGGGTGAAATTTTCGATATGTTTGAGAGTACGGCTAACGCTTTAATGATTTTGAGGAGGGAGTGTTCTTCATGTACTCTCGAACGGTCTTCAGAAATGCCCGATCTCGACTGACTTTGGGATCCGCAGCGATGACGATGTAAGTGAGACGATTGGGAATTCTTGGCGCGTTACCTTTGGGTTTGGGTGTGACCTTTAATTTTTTCTTTGCGTTCTGGATTTGTTTCGCAGATGGCATATATTATACTCTGGCAAAATATTTGAACTTGTCGAAAAAATGTACACACGACTTAAAATTGTCGTACACAACCATACACAACGCATCCGCAATATCGTGTTTTCTTTCATACGGAATGTCATCTTCTATGTATTTTTCAGCTATTGAAACAGTTCGTTCCTTTCTCTGGTCATAGTCCAGATGTCTCATGCCAAAATGTGTATGCATGCTCACAGGTGAAATTAAAGTCACTTTATCTTTGAACATGTAATGTAATAGAATTTCAATATTTGTAAACCCTCCAGGTGGTTGCCGTTCTATGAGTATCTTATCAGCCGCGTCGAATATTTCTCGATGATCTTCTACAAATAAAGGAATAAGATCTACAAAGTCATTCGTTTGTATATATTTGTAATCTTCGAGATTTACTTTCTTTATATATTCAACTTCAATTTTCGGACCCGATTCAGACTTGGCCAAAACCATACCCATGTTGTGATAGCCAATATCTATTGCCAACACCTTCATAGCTTTAAGTAAAAGATTTTCCTTAACTATAGTAAATGAAGAACAAGACAAAGACCCAACTTCTATGGGTGACGCTCGTCGTACTCGTAGCAGTAATTGGTTACATGTGGTACAACCCCCAACTCGTTGAAGTCCCAGTTGAAGTTCCTGTTATGGTTCCACCTCCTCGTCCTGTTCATACACAGGATATCAGGCGCGAACCAGAATTTAGAGGACCACCCATCAAACAATACAAACCCGGTCACATGCAACAGATGGGGATTCTCGTAGGTGATAGTGGAGAGACACTTCCCTTATATGGTAAAGAGGTTCGAGGTCGCCGCGACCGTTACCATTACTATACCACGACCGGTGGTGAGAACCTGTATCCAATTCCTGTATCCCATGGTGGACGTGATTGTATAGATGATATCGGATGCCAGGAACTCTATGGAAATGAATCCGTCGCGGTGACTGGTAAGACTGGTTCGTTTGATGTCACAATGTACCGCACTGACGATTTCTTTTAACAAAAATGATTTTTTAAAGAACTATACTCACTCTTCTGGAGTCCTGAACTTTCCGAAAATTTCGCCTTCATGTTAAGCAATTCTTTTACAGTGTCATCATCGAGACTTTTGACAAAATCCCTCTTAGCCTCGATGTCGTCAAGCTGATTATGTTCTTTCTGCGCTTGTACATAAGGCCAGGTATGTTTTCGTAACGCTGCGACTTCAATCTCAAGTTGTACGATTCGTGGAAGTAAAACTTCATGTACGAGTTCTTCTAATTTTGTCATATAATAGTATGTGTAATAAGTATGATACCAGAAAAGCGCACATTCATAAAAAAGGTTGCTCATGGTGTTTGTGACTTGATGGAACAATTGGGGTGCGTAAAACAAATAGGTGCGGAACCCCAAAATGAAATGGAAAAGTTTATAAAAAAACAACTATTCAGTCTTAATCAAGATGGTACATATGAATTTTCGTCTGGAAAATTTAAGATGGCTGTGGACGTGTTGGATTCGAAAAATTTGACATCATTATTATTATATTTCGATCACATTGGTGTAACATTGAGTCGTGCGTACACATTAGCATCTCCAAATCCACTCATGTTCACCAAAGATGATCGAAAGATTGTTAAGATGATCAACAATGAAGATATCGTGACATTTTATCATTTAATATCATTTTGAAGTCTAAGTGGATAATGTAACGACTAAAAAATAAGTATAAAATGAACATCACACCCGCCAAGAAAGAATTTATAAAAAGGATATGTGGAGGTATTCACGTTCTTATGACATGTACTTATCTCGCCAATGATATCAGTCAAGATCCCCGAGAACCTGAAGAATATTTCATTCGAGATAAGATTATCGATTGTGGCGAGTTCTCAGAGCACAAATTTTGTGAAGCAATTGAAACCTTGTCTAATGGTGATATTACATCCATTCTCACGTATCTCGATGATCGAGACATATATCTACAACGAGTTTTCATGGAATCTCAAATTCCTATTCAAGAATTGACTGATACAGACTTGGAGTTTGCACTTCTCGTCGAAGATAGAGATTTAGTGACGTTTGAGGATTTTCTTAGTTATTAGTATATGCAATACAAGGACTTAAAAAATAAAGCTAAAAAATTAGGTCTCCGNGTGACGAAAGATGTTGGTGGTAAACGNGTGAAGCTTTCTGCTAAAGAACTTCGTTCCAAGATTACCATGAACTTTGAGAACAGTGTGAAGAANGCACAGAAAGTTATTCGCATATGTCAGTCANTCGTCGTACCGAGTGGTCGCGCCCCAGCTCCCCCTCCCCCACCACCTCCACCTCCAGCCCAAGGCAAGAAACCTGTCATAAATGCAAAGCGTGCCGCACTTATGGCTGAACTAAAAGCCAGCTTAAAAAAGAAAGGCTTAGCTAAATGAACTAGATGATATCATTCATCCTCAGCTTTTTCCCAAAGACTGGTCCTTACTTTGTGAAAAAGTCCAGACTCAAAGAACTGAAGAATTTGTCGGATGATTGGGTAATGAGTGGTGTAAATGTAAAAAATGCGGTCTCTATAATGAAAGATTTTACGAGAGCACTAGACGAGATGAATATCAAAGACGATCANATGGTGTGGACTACTTCAGGATATCGTTCAGCAGATGATATTGTTAAATCCTACATAGGAGATGACACTGCGGAAAAACTGATGAATATCTCTAAAGAGTGTGTCACATACGAAACAGNGGAAGAACTACAACTTGATGATGTCAAAAAGATTCTCCTGGAATGGGACGGTGATAATGTTGATGAAGCATATTCCGTTTTNAAATGCTACGTCAAAGCAGTGCGAGAATATGACAGAGATTTGATTTTCTTCTCAACAGCTGAGGAATTCGTAGAGTACTATCTCGGTGAGGAACTTTACGAACGCCTTGGAACTATGATACGTTTCTTTGAAAAACTCGAGGAACTTAAACGAAACTTAAACCGAACTTTTTAGAAATAATTTTCTTCGCACCTTCGAAGGTCGGATGACCCCAGAGGTACCAACGGGACCAAAAACCAGCCCCGTCGATACCACTTTTCTTCCAATCTTCTTTATCACTCGATGTGACATCGAGCATCATTTTATGAATTCGCTCTGGATCTCTCTCCGCTATTATTCGTTTCGGTACTCGACCACCGTGCCTGAGTACATACGAACGCATACGTGAAGGATTCTTGTGTTTGGTGTAGTCTGAATATCCACTTGCACCAAAGTCAACAGTCCTGCCGTCTTCTAAAATTGCCCTGAATTTCTTTTTACGATCAGGGCTCTTCACAATCTTGACGCGCATACTTATATTTTACGAGCATTTAATTTTTGCACGCCATGCAGCCGTACTTCTCCTTTTTGGGAAAGAGGAAGAAGCGCTCCTCACCACGCTGTACACGGTAAAGGTGATCATACATGTGAAGAAGAGTGATGGCGAGGGCAATCGTAAACGTGACAGCACCATTCATCTTACGAGCCATGAAGGCGTAGGCGATGAATATGGCGATGAGAACAATCTGAACGATGGTCACNTTGGGCATGACGAAACGCTTNTCGAGAGTCTCAACCTCTTCAGTGGGCTCNGGGGCATACTTTTCCATTCGCTTGCCGTAACCTGGCATTTTTATTATCTACCGAGAAAATAATGTGGTCGTTTCTATTGATACCGATGGTCTTGGTACTTCATGACTACCTGAAGGCACCAGTGGATCGTCTGTATTTTGCAAACCCGAAACGTCCTCTGATTGGTATGCGAAACACACTTATCGACCTTATCAATTGGTCATCCCAGTATCGAGTGAATGACCACCCAGGTCTCTGGCTCGTAAAAGCACACTTTGAAAAGATTCGTCAAGAATTCAACGAAGTTTCAAAGACGGCCAAAAAACACCTCTTCCACGAAGCCGACCCGTGGTTTGATAAAAATGACGCGTATTATTTTTATAAAGCTGAAGATTTCCCACTTCTTAAGAGTTTAATTGGTCAAATACCATCCATTCACCAAGAAACTGCATTATTTGCGGTGATGGATGAGCCAATGGTCATTCCACCACATCGTGCCGAAACAAATTTATTGCTCAGATATCATCTCACTATAGAAGGTGGAGGAGATTGTACCTTATATACTGAGAGAGGAACACACGAACATCGCGAAGGGGAAGATTTTCTATTTGATCACGCGAGATACCACGAAGTTATGAAAACTGGTACGGNGCGTAGAGTTGTTTTGATTTTAGATGTTCACAGATGTTTCTGACACACCGCCTCATACATATCACTCCCACCAATAAGTTCGAGTTCTGTATTTTCTACTGTACGCTTAGTGAATGGTCCCAAATTTCCGTTACCACAACGCATGCACAAAGCCGATAGCTTTGTAACTTCCGTGGCCATTGGAATACAATCTAAGAGTTCCCCCCATTTTCTCTGAAATGCGTCACCATCTAAACCTGCCAAGATGACATCCTTTCCCATGTCTAGACAAGATTCTACAAACTTTTTGAGGTTTGGATAAAATTGTGCTTCATCGATGGCGATAATCTCGGCATCTTCAAACGCATTCTTGTCCATGAGATCGTAAAGATCGTACACCTTGAAACATTTAAATTTTACATTATCATGTGTTTTCAAAACTTCTTCCGGAGATCGTGTATCTTTCGCAGAATTCACTACGATAATTTGCTTATTGATAACCTTCAATCGTTTTAGTCTCCGGATAAGTTCCGATGTTTTACCCGAAAACATATTTCCCATGATAATTGAGAGACCCATCCTGATTTAAAATATCTCTTATTTTTTATATGGGTGAATCACACAAGGCTGTCTTCAATGGATACAAGGGGTACTACAATCCAAACACAGGCCGNGTGAAATTGGGGGATCGTCTGTTTCCAAATATTAAAGTGGCTGCAAAATATCTCAATGTAAAGTAGATAATGGGTTCAGAAGATCCCTTTTTTATTATATTTGCACTCATGATGTGTTTTTGTTCATCATCTCTTATAGGTTTAACATCTTATCAACTTTTTTATGTAAAAAGAGAAGATGATATGTGTAAAGGTAGTGACAAAAAGGCTTTATATCAGTATAATAAAGACCTTAAATGTACTTTTGTAGAATGTTACCCCGGATACACATTGTACGAAGACAAGTGTACACTCGATTTAAGTGGAGAACCTTGCCAACCTGACGCGAATGTTGATGTACAAGCAAATTACATGACGAATGTGTTAGGTAAATGTATTATTGATACCTGTAAAACTGGTCATGTTTTATCTGAAGAAAAGGATGCTTGTATAGAAGATCTGAGTGGTCAAATATGTGAACCAGAAGGGGAAAAGGATCCCAATGGTTTTTATAGAACAAATGTACAAGGTGAATGTATTTTAGACGATTGTGAAATTGATTACACACTCGTTTCTGGTAATTGTGTAATACAGGATGACGAGGACTAATTTCTCAGGGAAAAGTAAGATGCCTCTGAGCGATGCTCAGATTACTAAGAAGGTTGGGGAGCTGCGTAAATCTGAAGGTAAGATCTACGCACCCCTCAAATATTTCAGGGGACTCACCACCTTGGGTCAGGTCGAGACTCGCTACAAGAAGATGCTCAAACGGGACTACAAAGATTTCAAGACGGACAAGGGACAGAAAACAAAGACTTCTTCCTACACGCAAAAGTTTAGAAAGATGTACCCAGGGGTCAAATCTCTCCCTGAAATTGCTAAGGCTACTGGCGTGCCTTTGAAGACCCTCAAGACGGTCTACAATAGGGGACTCGCTGCGTGGAGAACCGGGCATCGTCCGGGAGCCTCTCCACAGGCGTGGGGATACGCGAGGGTGCACAGCTTTGTAACTAAGGGGAAGACGTACTATACGGCTGATAAGGATTTGAGGTGAAATGACACCTGTTATGGACACATTGTTTTGTAAATTAGCCCCATCCTTAATTAAAGATTTATTCACCCCTTTAATTAAGATGTCCCGAATCTCTTGGGATGACTACTTCATGCAGACCGCCGAACTGGCATCTGTGCGGTCTCCATGTGAGCGACTCAAGGTTGGTTGTGTTCTTGT
>PABN01000081.1 GCA_002699555.1 Dehalococcoidia bacterium | reverse complement strand
TATAATAATTTTACGTTTACGGAGTTGCATTAACATTTGAGTAAACAAATAAGACAATGTACTCGTAGCTCTAACACTATCTCCTATTGTTTGTATTTCATCTATAAGTATAATTGCGTTAGTAACATCTTCTGTTAAATCTATTAAATCTTCTACATCAATAGTTTCACCAAAATTCAATACGTTATTATGAAAAATCTTTGTTCCAAACATATAATGAGCGTGAGCACATAAGTAAGTTGCAAGCAAACTTTTGCCACTGCCGCGGAATCCATGTAAACCTATAACTGTACTGTCAATTAATAATTTATCAGCTGCCTTGTTTTTCTCCATTTTAGGCAAGCTTTCTGTGTTATTAGTCATTCTACTCTCCTAATAAAGCTATACAGCCTACAAGCAAAGCTATAATTATTACTACATATAACCCAAGTTTTAATGTCTCGCTCCAGTTTTTTCTCAAAGATGTAAACAATCTTTCGGCTGCACTTTGTTCTTGAGTTCTAGCTAAGTCTAGCGTAGTAACTGTAGATATGTCTGAGTCAAAAGGTCTAAACGGTATAGGTAAAGGAAATTCTTTATTGGGGTCATCATAAGTATTTATATTGTCATAAACTCTAACAAGCTCAGTTCCCTCTAAGTAATAATAATCTGGATTAGAATAAATATATTTTTCTTTTAAATCCCATTTCTCAACCCACAAATAAACATCATTAGTTTCTTTTAATAAATAATAAAGCTTTATCAGTTTTGTTTTACAAACACGCTTCCAGTAAAAAAACCAGCCAAGCATAGCTCCTAACAAAAACAAGGCTACAAAAATAACTAAAGATGTAAAGTAAGAGGCTAAAGCCAATAAGGTTAGACCTGTAAGCACAGTTGTAATTAATAATATTTTTTGGCGTTTATCAAAAATTTGTAAAAACTTTAATCCATGCAAGGTTGTGTCGAACCAATAAGATTTACCTAGCTGGTTGCTGGTCTCCATAGAGCTCTGATTGGATTTTGTTTTGTTCCTCGAATATTGCATTAGTACCTCCATTGTTGTTTTCTATTGGTGTTGCTTGTATAGGTTCAGCCTGTACAGGTTGCTCTCTAGTAAAGTTTAGAACATTATCTTTAAACATAGGTAGTCCTGAAAAGATAGCAATAACAGCAAAAGCTCCAGCTAGTATTCCCATTACTATAAGCATGATTTTTTCTTGCAATTTTTTAGAGCCAGTATCTCCTTTTTCTATTTTTAATTGAGTTTCTAAAAAGCTAGCGTTTTCAAAGTCTTTTAGTTCTTCTTCTGTGACTACATTTTTAGATAAGTAATTTTCATTAATAGGATAAAGAGGTGTAGCGTCACCTACTCTAGTTGTTAGTATAGGTTCTCTTTTAGGTTTACCAAAACCAAAGTATGGAGCGTGAATAAAAAAACCTATAGCTTCTGAATCCGCTCTATACGCCTCTGTCTCATTTACTTTTATAACACCAGATGTTAAAGAACCCTCTGCTATTTCTATATGATTATCTTCAAAGAATCTTAGTAGCTTCATCTTTGCCTACCTTTGCCTCTAAGCTTATTGTATGTATTTGTAATAGTTGGAATAAAGTTACCTGTAAGTGCTCCTACTAATTGATTCCTAGCCGTACCATCTTTAGATGGTGACAACATCATTAAATAAATAGCTTGAGTTTCTGAGTAGGTTCTATTACCAAACTCTAAAGGTTTATATTTTTTCTTAGAACCTTCATTCAAGTTTTCTTTATGGTCTTTAGCTATTTGTTGATTCTTTATTCTGTTTCTAGTTGTCTGAGCTTTAGCCATTATTAAAGCACAATCCATTAATTGTTGACCGTCTAAAATGCTAGAGCTATAAAGGTTGTCTATAACGTCTGGCGGTTCTATCAATAACCTAGATGTCTTAAAGAACCCTTGACCGTCTTGGCTATCCATAGTGAAGCCACTAAAGGCATTTAGACCCTCATCACCTGTACTATCATAATCATTTACCATTACCTGTTTTCTCCTTATCAATATTGTTTATCTTTATATTATCTGTGCTCCAGATTTCCAGCATTTTTATAATTAAAAAAACAAGTGTTAGTGTCTTAAAAATGTATAAAATTGTTTTATACGGAGCTGTTATATATCTCATATTTTTTTTTCCTTATGCTATGCTCACGGAACATAGGCTCTATGTTCCGTGAGCATAGCTTGTTTACCTTACCAATTCTTTTGTTCTTCTATCCAGTAAACTGAGTGAGCCTCATCAGATATTTCTGGTGCTATACCGCCTCTATGTTCCTCTAAATCTATAGAGTCCATGTGAGTAGCTATTTGCCTAGCCTCCATCTCATTCTCAGCCTCTATATCTATTGTAGAAAAACAAGNTTGTTCTACTGTTACTGTGTACATTTTCTTTTCCATCTTTTTGCCTCCTAAGCAACTTTTATTTGTAAAGGCTTTTTGCCTCTATGGGTAATAGCTTACTACAATAATGTATACAATGCAACTTCTTACAACACCAAACCAGATTTTATAAGGTTAAATGTTCTGTATATAAAGAAGCCAGCTGCTACTAATGTTAGTATAAATAACCAATAGATTATAACTATTTCTACAACCTTAATTCTCACAACTTAATGACCCAACCCATAAGGGTCAAAACAATTAGAATTAAGCACAAAAACATAACTGACATATTTGCAAACATCAACCAATACAACCATCTTAATTTATTCATTTTATAACTTTACCTCCGCACTCACGACATTGTTTATAATCTAATATTTGATTTAACTTATTCTCTATATCATCAAAACGCTTTATGACTGTTTTCATATTAGCAAGCCTTTTATCTTCTGTGTTGTCTAGCTCTGCTTTGCTATAGCCTTCTCTTGTTTCTGGTGTTTGTATTTCTGGCTCGGCATTATCTTCTGGATAAGGTTCTGGCTGTGTTAAATATTCAACAATGTTTGAAGGTGGGTCTATATCTTCTCTGTCATCAAATAAGTCTGTTTGTTTTCCCATTTTAGATTCACTCCTTTACTGAATCGTTGTTTAGTAATTTCCAAGCAAGCTCTAGTTCTTTATGGCTAGGAGCTAACTGTAAATATGTTTCTACAGTTGTAGACAAATAAGAATGACCTAGTAATAAGCTGACTGTATTAATAGGCACTCCTTTTAATAATAAGTTTCTGGCAAAACTATGTCTAAAAATATGAGTGTTTATATAAACACCTGTTGAGGATTGTACCTTCTTATACCATCGCCAAATTGTTTTACGATTCTTATTAATATATGGTTTATCAAAATCTATGTTATCTGAATTTAAAAATCGTAAAGTAGCTATAAGCTCTGGGTCTACTATTGGCACTACTCTTTGTTTCCTACCTTTACCTTTTCTAACAAAAAGCTCTACTCTGTTATTGTCGAACCTAATATCTCTAGGGGTTACGTTAATAAGCTCAGAGACCCTTAAGCCAGCATGATACTGGAATTGCATAGCTAAAGCTATAAGGTTGCCTCTAAACTGGCTTCTAGTCTTTAGTTGCCTAGCTCCTTCTATAACTCCTAAAACCTCTTTATGAGTTAAGTACTTAACTAATTGTTTGCCTCTAGTTTTATTTTTTGTCTCTGTTTTGTTATTATTAAAAATTTTATTACCTTTAGCGGAGTCGCATAAATATTTTAATTTAATTAGATGTTATAACAAAGAGAGACATTTTACTATATAAGGTCTTTAAAAGAAAAGAGCTCTGGTTACCCAGAGCTCTTTGACCCACTTATTATTTTATCACAATATTTTCTCCATTTTTTTTTGGTAAAAAGTATTTTTAGGATAAGGTTCGATTTTATAACGCAATTTACTCATCAACTCTTTTCTTCTTTTGCTATTAGATGTATTAAAGAAAACGTATCTATGTTTTCTAGGTCTCTCGCCTTTTATCATTTTATCTTTGAGTATTTTTTTTGCTTTATTGATACCGCCATAACTATCAAAGATGTGCCTAGAATGTTTATTGTCAGTTCCCTCTATAGTCCATATAACGTGTTTGTCAGATAAGCCTGTATAAATCCAATTAGTCGCTTGATAAACAATCCCTAAGTGACCTTGTTGAGCCTCAGCATAAGACACTAATATCTCTTTGGTTACTAGCTTTATTGAATTAGCTATTAGAAAACTCTCAGCATTTTTTTCAGTTCCATCTTCTATCCAGAGCCTAGTTAGCTCTACTACATTGTCAGCCTCATCTATTCCGCATAAACCTTTTTGTAGAGCTCTACTAGCTGGTGTGCCATAAGTTATAACACCTATAGGTCTATCAGTATTAGTTTTATGAAATAAACCAAAGGCTTGGCTACACGGTGCTTTTCTATGTAGATAATGATTCTTGACTATTAAGTCCATAGCTGTCTTATAATCAATTTGTCTTACCTCATATTTTGTTTTATCAAAAGCCATTATCTTACTCTTTTTTTGTAAGACTCAGTTTTAGTATCGTATTCATAATTAAGTAAAAATCTATTTATGTCTTTACTATAATCATCATTACAAAACATACAGTCAACAACTTCTATGTCTCTCCAATGGCTAGCTGGTATAGCTCCAACTTTTTTCTTGCCACAATCTTCACAATATTGTTTTGTTATATAAACGTATTTGAATTCCATCTTTACCTCCTAAAGTAAAATTTATTATTAATCTATTATATGCACACTTTGAATAATAATGCAACACTTTACAACTTTTTTATTATTTAAGAAAAAAATTATTACTCTCGGAGACGCATATATATATTAAATATTTTTTTGTGCATTTAAATATACAAAGCTCTAGGTTTTCACCTAGAGCTCTGTATAAGAAAAGAGACTATGAATTGAGTCTACACTTATAAGTCTAGCGATTGTTGACCGTTGTGTAAAGCTATCATGCGTTCATGGTATGTCTCTAAAGAGTGTAGCTCTTTATAAGTCATTAGACTATCTATAAAGTTATTAAGCACAGAGCCTTTTATGCTGTACTCTAAATAAGGTGTAGTGTTTTGCGGAGAGTCAGTTCTTAAAACATCTTCTGAAAACATTTTCATTATTTCAAAAGGTGTTGTTAAGAAAAGAGCTGCAAGATGACCTACTGTTATTTCATCTTCATCTTCAAACTTAGGTGTGCCTACATGAACATTTTTGCCTTTGAGGTCTACTAAAGGGTTTATAAGTTCAGTCCAAGTTATCCCTCTATGAGGTATCTCGCTAGAGCCTAACTGTGCTATAGGTGATTTATGCTTGTGAAAACCTGTGCTACCGTGCTTATTAGGTGTTGCTTTTCCCTCAGTCCATAAAGCTAACACCTCTGGCGGTATTGGCTGGTGTGCATGAGGTTTACTATCTTCTTTAGGTCTATAGCTAGAGCTTTGTTTATAATCCTCTATTACATCTTCTAAATGATGTAATTTATCTTCTATAAGTTCTGAGTCATAATCAAAATTCCAAAGAGTCCAAAGTAAACTATCTAGCACAAAATTAAAGCCAGATGTTGCAAACATACTAAACTCATCTTGCCACCGTAAGTTAAACATATCTTTAGCAACTCCTACTTTAGCCTTTTCTAAATCTTCTTTATTATCATTAGCTGCCATTTCTATAGTAGCTAAATATTTATCCAAGACATCTAGTTCACGTTTTAAGTTTCCCAATTTGCTTCTTGAAACAGTAGTAGCTTGGCTCAAGTGTTTATAGTTATTCACTACATAAGCATTAGCCTCATGTTCATCTAACTTTGCTTTATCAAAAACTCCTTTTTTTTCATTTTCATCTAAAGCTTCATATTTATATTTCCCATTATTATTTTTCATATTAATTACCTCCTAGTAATTTTATTAATTGTGTTTGTTTATATTTTATTGTATTATTTTACTAACCAGCTCTAGCCTCCTAATTAGAAATTCTAACTAGCTGTACTAGACAACATTAGTTTTTTAGGTTTTTGTAAGCAATAACTTTTTCATTTTACTAGAGCTGGCTACTCATAATAACCAGCTCATAAAAACTACTCAATGAAATGCTTTTCTTAACTTTGCTAACTCCTCTCTGGCTTCTGCTAACTCTGCTAGTTGCGTATTACTTACTGCGTCTAACTTCAAATTAGCTATGTGCCTAAACTGATTTAATTGACTTGTTAGTTGTTGAACCGCTTCTGTTAATGCTCTTTGCACGTCAGCTTGTATAACTAGTTCGTGCTTTAAGTCTCTAAACTCTAGCATTATTTCTGTGCTTAATGGCTTCTTATTATCCATTGGTTTTGCCTCCAGTATCATACAATGAAGATATATATTTATCTTCATGTTTTGCTATTGTTGCTTTAGCCATAGAGCAAAGCTTACGCCAATAAGAGTGCTCTACAGTTAGTATTGGAGCTTTATCTAAGACCCACCGCTTAAGAGGTTTATCCTCTAAGTATGCTTGAAAAGCTTCAAACAAATATAAAGAGACCCAGTTATCGCCTCTAACACCTTTTTTAAATCTCTCTGTTATGTCTGTAGGCTTGCCGTTCCCATAAGACATTATTTTCTTAGCCAGCATATTGGCTGGATTATGTTTATCTAAATGAGCATTGTCTTTACCGTATATAAAACGGTCAAAAAAGACCTCAGTTTTTTTTCTTCCGTAATGCTCTGATAATAAAAACCTTAATCCAGTTATAGGCTTGCTATGATAATTACCTTTAGGGTCTTTAGTTTGTTGTATAGAATAAACAACATCATCATCTAGTACACCTGTACTTCCAAAAGCTGCGTCTAGGTCTTGCTGTCTAAAGCCAGCTGGAGACTCAGCTTTTAGATTATTTTGTGACAGTCGCCATAAAAAGTTTATTCCCTCAGATAACTGCTTGGCATTAGGTCTGCCTTTAAGCTTCTGGTTATCTGAAAAGGTTCTAGCACTATTTTGGTCTAAATGGTCTATATCATTACTATCAAAGCCTCTTATAGTTAACAAGTCAAAAGTCTGAACACCTTCACCTATAGTAGTAAGTCTGTGTTGACCATCTATTAACTTGCCAAATTTATCTAGCCTTATAACATCACCATTAGGAAACCATTTACCCATTACTAAACTCTCTCTTAATTTCTTAAGCTGAGTAGGTCTCATAGGTCTGTTTTTATCCATAGTTCTCATAAGCTGTCTAGCTTTATCTGGTGTAACTCTAGTAAAATATATTTCGAGGTTTAGCTCTCTATCCTCATAAGTAGGATTCCAATATATTTTCTGTGGGTATAAACCTTTATCATTGTGTGTTGTAGTCATTTTAACCTCCTATTGTTATGCTGTTTAAGTAGTCATCTACATCAACACGTCTAAAGCTTAATCTACTACCTTTAGTGTTTGCATAGTCTTGCTGTGCTTTTAGTTTACCATCTTGCACTAATCTATATATAGTCCATCTTGATTTACCTAAAAGCGAGCAGAGCTCAGTTGTGCTAAGAGTTTGGAGCTCGTCTTGATTCCTAAATGCTTCTTGAAACATATTAGTTAGCTCTTTTTTTATCTCAGCGGTTGAATTTGTATTTTCTCGTGACACCGTTAACTCCTTTGCTATCGAGAGCTAAAGCTCTCTCTGTTAATTCATTGTTTTTTTCAAGAAGCTCTATAAGCTTTACTAAAAACTCATTAGTATCTTCTTGCTCTTGATGTAATCCGTAAACATTCATACTCATTTCAGCTAAAGCTATAACTATGTTGTTGTTCAAGTGCTTGAGTCCATCAAGTGTGTTTGTTGGCTCAAGCTCTGTTTTATCTAGTTCTTTTTTTTGCTTTATTGTTTCTGAATAGTCGTATGTGTACTTATTCATATCAAGTTTTTTGTTGTTATCTCCATTGGGATAAACCATATTTAATTACCTCCTAGTAATCTTATTAATTATTTTTGTTTGTTTATTTGGGTTATAACATCTTGAACCTTATCAAGATATTTTTTTATATAACTATCCGCTGCCTCTCTGTGATAATTATGAACCCTTTTATAATGGTCATTTACTAACTTGCTCATTAGTGTATGCAGCTCTGTTTTTGTAAAGCCTTTTTTATTTAAAGTGTTTATCTGTATCAATTTTGTTACCTCCTATTCTGCACTTATTATTATTTATTTTTTGTTTTGATAGCAAGCTGATAGCCGTGCACACTACCAGCTGCCATGTAAACAAGCAAAATTTTTAGAACAAGGTAAAAAAGTTTACATCAAAATACCTATTTATTTTATATTTAGTTCAAGGCACGCATTTTGCCAACCTGTAACTAAGCATACTACATTTTTTTAAACCATGCAACACTTTTCTATTTTTTTCTATTAATAAAAGTGTAAAAATGTAGTTTTTATTTTTTCTAATTCTAAACGGAGCTGTTTAATTCTAAAAAGCATTTTTGAAAACTGTCCTTTAATATTTTGTATTTATTTTTTGTAGTTTTTTGTGAATTGATATAGAAAGGTGTTGCATTATTTTCAAAAGTGTGCATATAATGAATTATAAGGAATTTTACTTTAGGAGGTAAAGATGAAAACCCTTAATAGAAAAGTGGTTGAAAAGAAATTGAAAACTACAGGCAAAATAAGTTTTATGTGTTTATTTTGTTATGGAGTTTTTACAATAACAAAAAATCATTTTTGTAATGAAGCTGCCTCTGTTGATGGCGTAATATCACCAGAGCAAAAAGCTTTTATGAAGCAAGATTACTTACGCAAAAAAAAGGAGGGTTTATTATAAGAGTTGTAGACAGCAAGCTGTGCTATTCCTTGAATAGTGTGGCTTGATGTTGAAAATAGTTGCAAAATCAAAATTTGAAAATTAGAAATTAGAGGTAAAAAATGGTGGATTGGAAATTTATAAAAAAAGATTTAAAAAATATAGATGATGAAACAGCTAATATAGTTATCAATACTTGTAGGTTAGATAGGCGGTATATAGATGAGCTTTGCGTTGTAATGGCATTGTGGCATTGTGACCCTTATACAAGGTGGGTTGATGAGATAGTTGAAATGGCTAATAAGTTTCAGACTTATCAAAACTTATACAATGACGCAAAAAATGTATCACGACAAATAAACAGATTAGGAGGTAAATAATAATGACTAAAAAATCTTTAATGTATACATCAATAGACGAGTCTACTGTTCATGCTGTTATAAGCATAGTTAGAGATAAAGAACTAGATGACAAATATGCTCTCTGGGCGTTAGCTGAGTGGGATAGCGATTTAAAACATGGCAAAAATTTTATGTGGCATGGCAAAATGTCAGAAGAAGCTTCAAGGGAATTTGATGTAAAGAATATAGTTGCTAAAGCTGAGATATTGAGTAACTTACAGAACCTTTTGAATAAATACGAAATAGATTAGTTATCAATTCAAGACTCACCTGTGTAAAAGATTTTTATATAGGTGAGTTTTTTATTTTAATTTAATTTATTTTTTTATCGGCTACGCCTTTAACAAAAATCAGTATGTATAAGGGTACAGTTTTCTGAGTAATATTTGTTTCCAGCATAAAGAATGAAAACTATGAATGTTATAAGTCCAGCTATTATTGTCTCTGGTGTTATCATCTTTTAATTTTTTTTTCTTTAGTTAAGTATTAAGTTAATTCTTTTAAGTTAACTAAGAAGCCAGCTACATCTTCCTAAAATCAGATTGAAGAAAAAAGAAAAGCTAAAAAGAAAAAAGAACAATTACATCTTATCTCAGTAGCCTAAATTACTGTCAATAGCTAAATGAATCTTTTTTTTATTGTATCTAATAAATATTTGCAAAGACAGCGACAGCTCAACTGGAGCTGGCAATTATTCTGTCTACTTTGGAGACGAGATTTTTACCCTAAATAAAAATCGAGACTACTATTTTGTGGATTTTTGTAAATTGATATAGAAAAGTGTTGCATTATTATTAAAAGTGTGCATATAATAGATTATAAGGAATTTTACTTTAGGAGGTAAAAATGAAATTGACTCACAAAATGTATAATCCAAATAAGAAATTTTTAGACACTTTTGGTAATAGGTATTACAAGGGTGATTATGCTGGAGATTGCGTTGTAAGAGCTTTTACAAAGCTAACTGACCTTGACTATATGACTGTAGCTTCTATGGTTGCTACAGCTAATAATTACAGCGATATAAGAATGATAAATAACGGTAATTACATAGATAGACTTTATAGCTATTATCTAAAGCCTAGAGGTTACGTTAGAATAACTTTTAGCCATAAAGGTAATCTAAGAAACACAGCTAAACTAGCTGTCAAAGGTCTACTAGATTATAAAGTTGATGGTGATTACGATAATAGCTTTGACCCAGCTGTAGATGGTGTATCAAGTCTTGCAGACAGATATGTAACATGGCTTGTTGGAGGTCGATATAATGCACACATGGCTACAACTAAAAATTATACCTTATATGATTCTTGGGATTGCTCTGGCTCTAGGGTTGATGGTAGTGCTTATGTAAAAACAGATGGAGCTCTAGCTGATAGCTTTGACTGGAGCTAGGAGGTACTTTTATGAAATTAGATACTATGCTTTGGCAAGTCATAACCTTTATAGTTATATCAAGCGTTATAGGCTACCTAAGCATAGTGTGCCAGTAAACACACAATAATTAAGAATAGGAGGTTGTACTTTAGGTATGCCCATTTAGAGAAAAGAGCTTTGCTCCAGCTATAAGAATGATACCGCTTAGAAATAAGCGGTATTGCTGTTTAACAAAGCCAGCCAGTTTTGTCTGCATAGACCTTTAGGAGGTAAACACTTGGCTGGCTCTGTTGATACGATTAAACACACAACAATTAATAAAAGTTGCTATTGAATAGTACCAGCTACCTTATTATCCGTCAATAATAACAAAGTACAATTCTAAGAGGTGCGTCAAAGAGACCCTCTGGTGGGATTGTACTAAAAAGAAACTCGAAGGGTCTCTAAGAGCCTTCTATGAAAAGATTTTTGCTCCATTTAGATAGTAAATGAGTGTTACAAGTATAAATATGACTGAGACCCATATAGGCGTGTTGTCTCTATCCATGATTTACATGTCCCATAAATCTCTGCTGAAATTATCTTTGAAGGATTTATCTTTTGGTTTTCTTTTAGTTGCAGCTTTGTTATATTTTTTTCTATTAAAGCCAGCTCCGTTTTTACGAGGTCTGCCTCTTTTAGAACCGTATGTACCTTTACCGTATGGCATGATTATCTCCTTTTAAGTTTGAAGCCAACACCGCCAGTAGCTCCAGCTTTTTTAGTTTTAGCTTTAGGCATTGTGAATGATTTAGATTTAGATACAGCTTTTTTGATTTTTTCTTTTTTACTAGCCATAGCTCCTAAAGCTGTACTAGGGTCATTCTTATAATAATCAAAACCAGAGTATACTGTCTCTGCATTACCTGACATAAATTTTGCGTCATCTGTAGGTTTATCATTTAGCTCTACTATATAGCCAGCTTCTTGCAAGTCCGCTGAAAATTTACCCCAATTATAATTTGCTCTTTTATAGTCTTTTTGACCATAGCTCTTTGGGTTTAGTTTTTTTAATTTAGTTTTTTCTGCTCCAGTTGCTTGCTCTATAAGCTGAGTTAATATTGCTTCTGGTGCTGAGTCAAAGTACCTACCAGCCTGTAGTCTAGTTTGTTTTTTTGCGTCTAAAGATGGTGCTCCAGTTGCTTGCATATTCTTTTGTTCGTGTGAAGCTGCATAAGCATTGTTATGTCTCGAATAAGCAAACGCATTGGTATACTGTGGTGCGTAACCTCCTTTAAAATATGAGTGCACCGTTATATCTATTCTTTTTTTTGGCATGATTATCTCCTTTGTTGTAATTATAGCCTATTTGCGTTTTAGTATTTTGAACCCTAGTTTACCCTTTGAGCCTTTATCTCTGCTATTCCACATAGAATAGCGATTGTTTGCTCTAGGATATTTAAAGTTAGACCTAGTATATTTCATAGTTTTGGGTTCACCTTTTCTATCGTAATGGTTGTTTGGGTCTCTTTTTTCATAAGTAGAAAACCCATTTTTATTTACCTTTATATCAATTTTACCGAATGACATAAAATTAATATCTTTTGGAGCGGTGGTTGATTCCTTTATAATTCTAAATGTTAGATAAGGTCTAGCTCTAGGTTCATCTATTTGATTCCAAGACAGAGATTTTTTTATATCGCTGGCTGGTGTGTCGCCTTTTTTCAAAAGGTTATCAATATTCAAACTTGTTGATAAAGTTCTGTCATTTAGGTCTACTACAACCCAACTTCCATTAGACTGTAGCCAAGCTACTCTATGAGGGTACTTACCTTTAGACTTTGTTTTAAAGTTTGGTAATTGGTTTACAGAGTTATATGCAGCTACTACAGTTTTATCCTTTTCTTTTGTTTGCTTTTTGTCTGGTGTTGGCTTTGGTTGATTTTTACCTTTACCATAAAGTGTGTTTTGCAATAAAGTAATAAGTTCTTTTGCTTCTTGTTTTTTTTCTTTTTCTTTACGGAGCTGTTTTATTGTTATTTCTGTATCTGCTTTTATATCTACAAAAGCTTTATTAAGAGCATAGTCTTTAAAGTCTATTTTGTTATCTCCTAAGTTATTTGATTTTCTCCAGCTAGTAATTCTTTTTAATAGCTTTTCAATACTTGTAGGTGTTTTTTTATTGTTTACAGGTATTCCAGCTAGAGTTGATGAGTTTGTTTCTTTAGGGTCTTTACCGTCAACCATAAGAGGTAGTTGCTTGCCTAGATTGCTTTCTTTTACCTCTGACTGTTTATCATTTCTTAATTCTTTTAATCTTTTAATAATTCTCTTTTGAGCTTCTTCTGGACTTATAATTTGTTCCTTCATATCATCTATTATATTTCTTAACACTCTATCGTTTCGCTCAGCTGGTGTTGGCACTAGATAGCTTCTTTCTGGAATAGTCCTTTTTTTATTTTTTAGTTCTTCTTGAATTTCTTTACTACGAGTAAAATTTTTAAAGCCATACTCTTTATCTAAGCTTGCTCTAGTTCCCTTAAAGTTTCTATCTCTCTCTATGCCTAAACCAAACTGACCTTTAAAATCTTGCAGCTGAGATAAGTTGAAATATCCATATTCTTTGTCTTGCCCTATATCAACAACACCAAAAAATCGCCAGTCATTGTTTGGTAATTTTTCACCTTCTAAGACTGACCAAGTGCCAGAACCACTAGGATTAAAAAACCTTGCTAAGACTGGTGCGTCATTAGGTACAGGCTTTTCTTTGTCATATCTAGTTTTTTCTAGCTTGCCTATAATTGCTTTTGTTAGTAACTTCATAAGTTGCTCCTATCGTAATTTTTTTAAATACTTGTTTCTTTTTAAAAAGTTAGGTAAGCTCAATACATCTTTTCTTTTCAAGGTAAATGCAATTCCATTAGGCTTGATTATTGCGTCTACTTTACCTAAAGATAATTTTTTATTTTTAGGTTTATATTTTTTTGCCTTCAAAACCGTAAAGCTCTCTCTAGGCGTTTTGCCATCTTTTAATTTATCTGGCTTGGCTTTTGAAAATTTTACTGTTTGTTTTTCTAAATCTACTTTAGGGTATACTTTACCTTGTCTCCAACTTACTAATTTAGGGTTTACCTTTTCATCTACTAATTTTTGAGCCTCTGAATCAAACTTACCTTTTTTGATAGGAGGTATTACTGGAATAAAAAACTTTGTTGTTTTTGTAGGCTTAGTTAGTTTGCCTGTAATATCATCTAATTTTTTTGTAGGCTTTGTAGTTGTGGTTGTTTGGGTTTTTGTTTTTGTAGGTGTCTGTGTTTTTGTAGGTGTTTCTGTTACAACTCCGTCTCTTATTGTTATTTGTTTATCAACAGTTGTAGGTATATTTATTTTTGTAGTTGTAGCTGTTTTAGTAGGCACAGCTGTAGTTGTGGTTGATTTTGTTTGAGTAGGAACACCTACTGGTGTTTGCGTTAAGTTTATATTTGCAACCACATT
>PABN01000080.1 GCA_002699555.1 Dehalococcoidia bacterium | reverse complement strand
GACTCATTTCTTAATGGCTCCCACCATTGTCTGTTTTGTTTGTACCAGTCAACAGTCTTCTCGAGTCCTTTTTCGAAATCACATACTGGGTGCCATCCAAGCTGGTGAATTAAATTTGAATTTATTGAGTAGCGCCTATCATGACCTGCTCTATCGGTTGTTTTCTCAATCAAGGAACTATCAGCTTCACACAATTCAATAAGTCTTTCGGCGAGTTCTAAGTTTGTCTTTTCGTTTTCTGCTCCTGCGTTGTATACGCAGCCTTTTTCTCCTTTTTTTAAAACTGTGTCTATTGCTTCGCAAGTATCTTCAACATTGCACCAGTCTCTTATGTTGAGACCATCGCCGTATAGGGGGACTGTTTTCCCTTCAAGAAGATTTGTTATAAAAAGAGGAATCATTTTTTCTGGGAATTGGTTTGGACCGTAATTATTAGAGGGCCTGATAATACTTACCGGCAGCCCATGTGTGTGATGATAAGACAAGGCAATCAAATCCGCTGCCGCCTTTGTAGCAGAGTAAGGAGACGATGGTCTCAGAGGGTCCTCTTCAGTGAAAGAACCGTCACCGATTTTGCTTCCAATCGACCCGTAAACCTCGTCAGTAGATATATGAACATATTTTTTAATTCCATTTTTAAGTACAAGTTCACAAAGATTTGCGGTCCCAGTACAGTTCGTTTCAATGAATGGACTTGGATCAGCAATGGATCGGTCCACATGACTTTCTGCTGCGAAATGAACCACGCCATCACACCCTTTGATGGCTTCATCAAGTTTCTTTAATTCACACACATTTCCATGAATAAACTTATAAGAATCGTTTTCTTCGACTTCTTTAAGATTGTCTAAATTGCCTGCATAGGTGAGAGCGTCATAGACGATTACTTCATCACCTTGTGCTATCAATTTTTTTACATAAGCCGACCCTATGAATCCTGCACCTCCTGTTACTAATAGACGCATTTAGGAATCTGCCTGAAATTTGGGTTGTAAATATTCTTCTATGTCTTCCAAAAAAGGATTCGATTGGTCTCTTTCTGAAAGAATTGGATTATCTATTTCCCAATCTGATCTAATTTGGGGATCGTTCCAAGCTACGCCTAATTCATCTTCGGGATCGTAATAATTATCAACTAAATACGTGATTGTTATGTCTGTCATAGCAGCAAAACCGTGAGCTACACCTGGTGGAATATAGACACCTTTTTGTTCTGAGTTGTTACTTGTTCCCAGTTTAAAATTTTGTGTTGCTCCTTGCGTGGGTGAATCCTGTCGCAGGTCATGGAGCACTACTTGGGCTCGCCCATGTGAGACGTACCAATAATCTGACTGATTCATGTGGTAGTGGAATCCCACTAAAGTTCCTTTTGATCGGTCTGCTCTATTTGATTGGATCATTGGCCGAGTTTCAGGTAGCCACTCCTGTCTCCATGTCTCTATAAAAAATCCACGGTCGTCCTCAAATATTTGAGGTTTGGCAACAATTACGCCATTTATAAACTCTGATTTTTTAATATCAACCATTTTTAAGGTTCACTTTTGTTCCATCTCCAAGCATCAACGAAGTTGAACCTTGAACTTCTGATTCCTTACCGTCTATTTCAACTTTTCTTCCTAAAACTGATTTAGTCAATTGTGTCACCCCGCTTATATAACTCTTTTCCATGAGCACTGAACGTTCCACAGATGAATCCTCTATTTTGCATTCATCTCCTATTGAAACATATGGCCCAATATCACTTCTTTCTATTCTTACTCCAGATCCAATCACTACCGGCCCTTGAATATTCGAATCTATTATTTCAACATTTTTCCCTGTTACTATCTCCCCTTTTAGTGTTACTGTCTCTCCTATTTGACTCAGAAGAAGTGTTTCAATTTTTTCTAAAATCAGTTCATTGCAAAGCAATAAAGGGTCCTTCTTGCCTGTATCAATCCACCAACCTTCTAATGTCTTGTGTCCTATGCTGTTTTCTTCATCGATCATCCATTGGATCGCGTCAGTGATTTCCAATTCTCCCCTATCGGAAGGTTCAATGGCTTTAACTGCACGGTGGATTGTTGAATCAAAAAGATAAACACCTACAAGTGCCAAGTCTGATTTAGGATTTTCAGGTTTTTCTACCAGACCTTTAATTACTCCTTGCTCATCAACTTCTGCGACTCCAAAAGCTTGTGGGTTGTCAACCTTTGCTAAAAGTAGTCGTGCATTTGTTGAAGAGTTTTCGAAATCCTCAACTACCGCATGTAGAGAATCTTCGAACATGTTGTCACCTAAGTACATGATGAATTTTTCCTGCCCTAAAAAAGGTTCGGAGATTAAGACAGCGTGAGCCAACCCCAGTGGTTCTTCTTGGTGTATGTAGGTTATATCTGCGTTCCATTGGGAACCGTTTCCGACAGATTCCTCAATTTCTTTTGCCGTATCCCCTACAACTATCCCTAAGTCCGTTATTCCAACTCCTACTAAATCTTCAATTACGTAATGGAGTATTGGTTTGTTGGCAATTGGTACCAATTGTTTAGCCGTTTTATGCGTTATTGGTCGTAGTCTTCGTCCACTCCCCCCTGCCAAAATAAGACCTTTCATCACCGGAGGGTACCTTCCCTGAGGGCATTAAGTGACTACGGGAATTTAACGACCCGCAGCTTTCGCTATTTGGACAAGGAAAACCAATATTGTTACCGCTGCTTTTTGGGCTTGACCCCCATTTATAGCAAATACTTCTGCGATCTGTTCAAGAGCTTTCTGATCTTCTGCGGCAGCCTTGTAAGCAGTTTCGACATTGTGAACACCGTCAATTAGAGGAGGATCAGTTAATGGCTTTGGACCAGTTGGACTGGATGAAAGATTCAACAGGAAAGCAACTGCCCATACTGCGGAAAGTTGGAATTCATTTGGTGTCATTTTTAGGTGATCTGCTGAATCAAGTAAAGACTGCCACTCTTCTTCCGTGTATCCAGTAGTAACTCTGTATTCGTCAAGTCTTTCTTCTGGGAATTGAATTGCAGCTTCGGGTGGGCCATAGTTGACCCCATACCAGTTTGACTTAAGTCCGAATTCTCTTCTAAAGCGATTGCCGGTAATTATGAAACGTTGTCCATCGCGCGCTCTGAATTCTATTTCCTCTGCTCTCCCACCATCGTCACCGAACCCATCGCGCGTGATCACCTCTATTTCGTAAAGTGGGGTTAAACCGAACCTTGAAATTACATCATTTACGGTTATTTCTTTTGTCCATTTGTGTACTGGGTTTATTGAAACATCATCTCCATCGTCAGGAACACCTGGGAAATCTGCAGTTATTGTGTGGCCTCCTGTTGATGCAGAAAATTCGGTTCTAGCTATTTTTCCATCTTGGTATCTGACCATTCCTGCTGTGTTCCTTATAGCGGTGTCTGATCTGGAGTCCTCATTAGACCATGAACTGTTTCCTGAGCGACTTCTTCTTCCTTCATAAACTTGGCATCTAATGGTGTCACATGTTTTCGCGTAGGCGTACCGTTTTTCGGCTAATGCATACGAACGTGCGGCCACAGATTGGACTTCTAAAGCTGCAATTCCAGTCCCACCTCCCATATCTGCCCATTCTGGTGGCATCTCGCGTGGAACCACGGAACGTAAATATTGCTCAATAGGCAGCCAATTCACAGTTCTTTGATTTCCACCAGCTCGAGCTGCTCTTATTTCACCCCGGTACCAGGAAGATTTGTTTGAACCTTCACAAACTTGGAGTGTCCAATCAAGATCTGCATCAGTTGTGTCGAGCACTTGAAATACTGAGCCAGCTTGGGGAACTGTGGTGGTCGGTGGAGTCGTTGTCGTTGGTGGCATCGTTGTTGTAGTGGTAGGTGCAACTGTTGTAGTTGTCGCGCCTGGCAAAGTCGTAGTTGTCGTAGTTGTCGTAGTTGTCGTAGTGGTTGTTGTGGCACCTGGAGGTGCCATGTGTGCCGCTCTTATTCTCACTATGGGACTTGAAATGACAATTCCTGTATTAGTAAATGGCCCTGAACATGATTGCCCTGTTGCCACTCGGTAACGATCAGTATCCCCTTCGAGAGTTACCTTTACTGCTTTGCCGCTTAGTTGGGTCCAATTTCCAGCCTCTCCTCCGATTGCAAGCAGCGCGCTTTCAACGTAGACCGTTGTGGGTTTACCGTCGTGACTAAGCAATCTGACTCCTATTTCTTCATTAGCCACTGTTCCAGCTGTAGTGCCGCCGTAATAATGATTAAGTATTTGGTCCCTTCCCCATCCCTCATCGATGGCGTATCCCAGAGATCCATACTGACCCATGCCTCTTCCATGCCCCCATCCTCTTCCGTTCACTACTACTGGGCCGTAATTAGTCGAATATTGAGGTGATGCTGCCGTTCCATAAACACCTGGAATAATCAACTCCTGGCCTACAGAAAGATAATTAGCATTTGGCAAACCATTTGCAGAAACTATTGATGAAACTTTGACACCATAAGTGTCTGCAATTACCGAAAGAGTGTCTCCTGACTTCACAGTGATTCTTATTGGCGGGAGAGTCGTTGTAGGTGATGCTCCAGTTCCAGGTATTCGTATTTTTTGACCAATGTAAATTGCATCTGGTTTTGTTATACCGTTTTCGTTCATCAACGCAGAAAGTCCAACTCCGTATTTTGAAGCAATTTCTGAAAGAGTGTCTCCTGATACCACTGTGACTATGACCGGTCCTGCAGGTTGTAAAGGCCCAGACACTCCAGGCACTGTCAATTCTTGCCCAGCGAAGATCGAATTAGCATTCGTAATTCCGTTAGCTTCCATTAATGAAGCGACTGAAACACCGTAATCTTCTGCTATAGCTGAAAGGCTGTCTCCCCATTCGACTGTTACGACCACAGAGGCTGTACTGGGTGTTTGTGTGACACCTGGGATTATTAGCTCTTGTCCCATGAAGAGAAGATCTGGGTTGCTTATCCCATTAGCGTTCATTATTGATTGAGTCGACACACCGTATTCGAGTGCTATTAATGACAAACTGTCACCTGCTTGCACCGTGACGCGAATATCAGCATTCGCTGTTGGAATTGAAACGATAGACGCAGCGAAAAGCGTCATGACTATGAGCAAAGGTAGGAATTTTTGACGTCGTTTTAGCAGACCGCCAGTCGGTCTTTTAAACTTTTCTAGATCTTCTGAAATCATGCTCAGGTTGCCTTGCTATCCGCACTTCGGATTGTAGAAGCAAGAACAGTCGTACTAGTGGAGCCTTAGAATATTTAAGTTTTGTTTGCCATCTGAGCTTTATAACTTTTAACGATAAAAAACCCTAAAAGTACAGTGGTGATAAAGACTGTGAAAATAAGCGCAATTTCAACTCTTAGGAAAAGATCATCACCGAAAGTGACGGTTACTGGAAACGTTGCAATACCAACAATCCAAGCTGTCGCTGAAAGCCGTTGCAGATGGAAAGCCAGTAATGCTTGTGTGATTGACAGTGCGTACATCAGTCCAATACTGGAAATCGCTAAAAGAAGCATGTTTTGGGTGGAAATTTCATATTCAGAACCAAAAGCTATTCGTGTTATCCATTGGCCTGCTGCAGCCATTAATAAGATAAAGCAAACTCCAAATACTGTCACAAAAGTTAGGAGCCTCAGTACTTCATGTTTGAATTTTTCGTAATCCTCAGATGCTACTAATTGAGAAAGTCTAGGAAGCAGTGCTGCTTGAATAGCCTGAAAGAAAAACAAAGGTATTCTCGCTATTAGTAATGCGTTCAGGAACTTTCCTGGTTCTTCTTTCTGACCTGTTCCGGCTAGAAGTTCTACGGCTAGTGGGCTTACATTTAAAACCATCGCTGTAGCAAGTGACGCTAATAAAAGAACTCCTAATGAACTCGAAATTTCTCTTGCTCTAACTGGAGACCCATGTCTAATCAAATCGTTTTGTCGGACGAGAGCTAATGAAATCCCGATGAAAGGTGAGAGTCCTAAAGCTAACCCATACATCCAAACTTCGCCTGAAGCAAAGGTCGCTAGTACTGCAGTCGCCAATAGTCTTCCTAAGCCTTCTCCTATCAAATATTGTGCGTAGTTTTTGAAACGGCCGGCTCCTGCAAGAATACCTTTTACGAGATGAGCTGCACCCAGCCCTATAACTACCAAAATAATTGCGAACAATAAACTGCTTTCACCGCTGAAAATACTTTCGGTAAGCCATGAGTTGAAAGACAGAGCAAGGATAATCAGCAGCAAGGTTACCGAACCTCCAATTATTGATGCTGCTTTAGCGACAGGAACTATTTCTCTGCCCGAACGACTTGCGATACTACGTGCAGTTTGTTGTTCCAAAGGTTGGAAAATTCCTGGCCCTAGAAGGAAACTCAAAGCCCATAGCATTCCTAAAGGTGTGTACATTTCAGCTCCGAGGTCTCTCGAAGCGACAGAAATGAAAATGTAAGCAGAAACCCCGTTGATCAGGAGTCCTAAACCTACTGTGGTAGTTCCAAAAGGAAGTCTGTCGAAAATTTTCAAATGTTTTCTTTTTCTAAAGTTAAGTTATTAATTGTTTCAACGGCCGATTCCTTGATAAGTGAAACCTGTATCTTCCCATTCTTGAGGATTGAAAACATTTCGCGTATCAATCAAATTCGGACCCGCTAAGCGCTCTATGACTTCATTAGGTTTGATATTTTCATATTCTTCCCAATCTGTCAGGAGTACAACTGCGTCTGCGTTCTCACATGCTTCGAGTGGTTCATTTGAAATTACTACCTGTCTAGGTATTCCTTCTTTATGTTGCTTCACGGTTGGGTCGTGTGCCTTAATTATGGCACCTTTGGCTTGAAGTCTTTTTATTACTGCTAATGAAGGTGAGTCGCGAAGATCATCAGTTCCAGCCTTGAACGTAAGCCCCCAGACTGCGACTGTTTTTCCTTCTAAATCTCCTCCAACAGCATCGGATATTTTTTTTACAACGCGATCAAACTGTTCTTCATTAACAGCTACTGCGGTGTCAAGGAAACGAAAATCGTAACCTGCTTGTCCAGCCATATGTATAAGAGACTTTGTGTCTTTGGGGAAACAGCTACCTCCCCAGCCTGGTCCAGGTCTAATGTATTTTTCACCGATTCTGGAGTCGTAACCTATCCCTTTTATGACATCAGTAATATCAGCACCGACACCTTCACAAACTGCAGCTATTGAATTAATAAAAGAAAGTTTTGTTACGAGAAATGCGTTTGCGCTGTATTTGATTGTTTCTGCTGAAATTGGGTCAGTTATCAGGAGTGGTGCCTCGATTTTTTCATACAATTCTGCAACTATTTGAGCCGCTTCTGGTTTTTCTGAACCGATAATTATTCTTTCAGGTTGAAGAAAATCATCAACTGCTGTTCCTTCTCTAAGGAACTCAGGATTTGAGACAACTGAAATGTCTGTTCTATCAAGTTTTTCAAACACTGTTTGGGCTGAACCGACTGGGACTGTTGACTTGTTTACTAAAATAGAATTTTTAGGCAAAAACTGGACTAGTAAGCTAACGGCGGAATCAACCATTGAAGTATCTGTAGTTCCATCAGCCTTTTGTGGTGTTGGGACGCAAAGAAAAACTACTTTGCAATTAGAAACCGCTTCTTGAGGACTGGTAGTAAAAGAAAGCTTGTTCTCTTTTAGCCCTTCTTTGACAAGCGTTTGAAGACCTTTCTCAACAATTGGTATTTCCCCAGTTGAAAGTTTGTCTATTTTTTCTTTATCGATGTCGTAGCAAACGACTTGGTGCCCAAGATGGGCGAAACAGGCTCCTGCCGTTAAACCCACATAACCTGTTCCAACTACTGCAATCTCTGACATTGATGAACTTTCTAACTGTAAGGGTCATATCGTACGGCCGTAATTAATAAAACTCAAAATTTTCTGACAGCCAACTGGCAGTCTTTAATTGCATCAGGTCTCTGGAGGCTGTGATGAACTGATTTGACAGGTTTCTTCGTTTTCTTCAAGTTGAACCTGATTTCGATTTTTCCAAGTGATCTGATTATTTGGATCCCGGTCAATTTTGTATTCATGAAAAGACATTTCTAAAGCATCGAAGACAATTAGACGCCCAGAAAGTCCTTCTCCGATCTCCAGGATTAGTTTTATTGTTTCTAATGCTTGGATAGACCCAACTATTCCAGGCAGTACGCCCAACACTCCTGCCTCTGAGCAATTGGGGGCTGTTCCATTTTCTGGTGGTTCAGGGAAAACATCTCTATAGGTGGGTCCATTTTTTGGATCGAAAACTGTTATTTGGCCTTCGTACTGAAATATTGATCCATGCACAACAGGTATTCCTGTTTTAACTGAAGCATCATTGATCAGGTATCGAGTTTGGAGGTTGTCGGTTCCATCTACTACAACATCATAATTTTCTATTATGTCAATCGCATTATCTTTATTTAATAGCGTGTTATATGTAATGACATTTACGTCAGGGTTCAATGCTGAAAGTGTTTTTTCAGCGGAATCAACTTTGTTTTTACCTATTGTTTCTGTGCTATGTAATATTTGTCGTTGGAGGTTTGACTCTTCAACAGTNTCCATNTCNACNACACCTATTGTTCCCANNCCCGCNGCAGCNAGGTAGAGCGCTGCTGGNGATCCGAGGCCACCTGCACCGATTATTACGACTCTGGANTCTAGNAGTTTNTGTTGCCCTTNTTCTCCAATTTCCGGGAGTGATATGTGCCTTTCATAGCGGCTGCGTTGCTCCGGTTTTAAAATCTGTGACGATACCCAGCTACGCCCTTGTTGTTTCCAAAGATTGAAGCCACCGTCCATCGATACAACATTTTTGTAACCAAGTTCATCCAATGCGACTGCAGCGAATGCTGATCTTACGCCTCCAGCGCACATTGCGATTATTGGTTGATCATGGTCGGGTATTCGTTCTTGTATAGATTCTTCAATTTTCCCTTGTGGTATCAAAATAGATTCCGGTATTACTCCTAGGTCATATTCCTCGACTTCTCGCACGTCGAGAACAACCCATCCTTGAGCAATAAGACTCTCAGATTCTGAAGGGTCCGCTTCATCAATCTGGCTTTTTGCTTGCGCTAAAAGTTCTTGGAATGTTGACACTCTAAAATTCTATGAATCTTGTCAATATTTAGCACTTTACTTCTTTTAAAGTCCAACTATTTCAGGTAAAACTTTGCTTATTTCACCTATAACTACAACTTCAGACAGTTGATCCATCACTGTTGGCTCACCGTTTATTATCACTGCTTTGGCTCCATTATTTACTGCTGTGGGAAGCATCTCAGCCACAGGAAACACTTGAAGACTGGTACCAACTGCTAGCAAAAGGTCACATGACAAGGAAGCTTCGAACATTTTGTCTATATCCCCTGGGAAAAGATTTTGACCAAAACTGACTGTTGCCGATTTGAGTAAACCTCCACATGAGCAATGTGGGTCAATATCACCGTCGCGAACTCTTTGAAGAACTGTTTCAATATCATCTCGCCAGTCGCATTCAAGACACATTGCTTCTTTAACTGTGCCGTGTATCTCAACGACTCTATTTGGGTCGTTTCCTGCCATTTGGTGGAGACCGTCAACATTCTGTGTGACCAGCATGTGCAGAAGTCCTCTTTTTTCGAGATGTGCTAACGCTTGATGCCCATCATTAGGAACAACATTTGGCCAAAGTTCTCCTGAAGCCCTTAGCCCCCAATTCCTTTTACGAATCTCCGGATCGGTTCTGTAATAATGAATATTTGATGCTTTTTCAGCTTCAGGATTTTTTGTCCATATCCCGTTTGGACCTCGAAAATCAGGTATACCACTATCAGTTGATATTCCAGCTCCAGTGAGAACAGTTATTTTGGTTGCTTGATCAACTAGGTCTTTTGCTTGCTGTAATGGCTCAGTCATTCTTGTTGAAATCTTTATTCAGATTTCGGAGATTCGAAAGACTGAATTAGTTTGATAAGAGTTCTAACTCCAAAACCCGTACCACCTTCTACAAGTTCTGCACTGTCTTTATCAGCTCGAGCCGGTCCTGCTATATCTAAGTGAGCCCATGGGATTCCTTCAGCGACAAACTCTGAAAGTATCAGTCCAGCAGTAATAGCTCCTCCGTACCCTCCTGCGCTTATATTTTTCATGTCAGCGATAGGAGACTTGTAAAGGTCCCTATATTCGTCTGGAAGCGGCAGTTGCCAAACTTTCTCGCCGGCGTCTTCAGCTGCTTTTTCAACTTGACCTAAAAAGGACTCATTTTTACCCATTAATCCTGCAATATCGGAGCCAAGTGCAACCACGCAAGCTCCTGTTAATGTGGCCAAATCTACTATTGCGTCGGGTTTGGTTTCGCTCGCCAAAGAAAGTGCATCGGCGAGTATGAGTCGCCCTTCTGCACCTGTGTTTATAACTTCGATTGTTTTACCGTTTCGAATTTTTAATACGTCTCCTGGCCTTGTCGCATCTCCTCCAAGCATGTTGTCAGTCATAGGCAAATAGCCTTTCACCCTTATTTTGGGAGCTAAAGAAGAAAGTGCGGACATTGCTCCAGTTACGGCCGCAGCTCCTCCCATGTCTGTTTTCATTTCAGACATGCCTTGCCATGGTTTGATCGAGAGTCCACCGGAGTCAAAAGTAATCCCTTTGCCTACTAGAGCTAAGGTTGCTTTTGCTTTACCTTTCGGCCGGTAAGTCAACTCAACGAATCTTGGTGGATTGTCAGAACCTCGATTTACCCCTAGGAGACCTCCTAGGCCTGCTTTTTTGATAGCGGCTTCATCCATGACTTTTGCTGTAAGTCCTTTTTCTTTTGCCATTCGTGCAACTTTGCGGGCAAATACTTGAGGGGTAAGAGTCCCTCCAGGTTCGTTTACCAAATCACGAGCTAATACAACCCCTTCTACGACAGCAGTTGCTTTCCTAATTGCAGAGTTAGCTGCAGATGATGTGCTGCCAGCAAGTACCACTTTTTTTAAAGATTCATCTTCTTTATTCTTTGTCGAAGATGATTTGTAATCGAATTTGTAAAGGGATAAAGCCATTCCTTCCACAACTGACTGGATAGCTTGAGTAGTTTCAAGATCTGATTTCGAAACTAGGTCTGTCGCTACTGAACTATGTCGGCGTGTTGCCCTTGCAAGAGCTGCAGCAGCATCTCTTAATCTTGTTGGACTTATTTCGTTTGACTCTCCGAGACCTACGGCTGCTATTAGCTTGTTTCCTAAAGGAAGTAACTGGACTTGACCTAATTCACCCTTAAAACCAAGCTTTTTAAGCTCTGTTGGATTAAGACCTTTTGGGAGCGTGTTCAATTTGTCCGAACTAATTCCATGAGCGACTACTGCCGTATTTGCTGGTAACCCTTTGGCGGTCGTAAAGCTTATTGTCATGTTTCCTCCTATTTAAAAATTTTAATCAGATGATGGAACAGATTTTGTTGTTACAGATTCGCCTTCTTGCCAACGTGCAGCGCTCCAAAGAAGATCTGAAAGACGATTCAAATATGGAACTACGTATGAATTTTCAAGCTCAAGTCCAACTGCTGACCTTTCTGCCCGACGACATACAGTTCTTGCAACGTCTAATCTCGCTGATACTTCGTCTTCGCCAGGGACTACGAATTCTTTTGGCATTTCAAACTTTTCGCTGAGTTCATCTATCATGCCTTCAAGACCTTCAACCATTTCTTTAGTTACGCGACTGTTTTCATCAAGGTTGTCGATTTTCTCTGGGTTGCAGGCCAGTTCTGCCATTAGTGTCCAAAGCTCACGTTCAACTTTCAGTAAGAGGGTTGAAAGTTCTTCGCCTGCTACTGATCTTGCTAAGCCGATAAATGCCTGTGTTTCATCGACATCTCCATAAACTTCAGGTTGCGAATCATTTTTTGAAACGCGTCCTCCGTACAGTAGATCCGTAGAGCCGTCATCTCCTCGTCGTGTATATACCTTCATTTAAATAATCCTAACGGCAGCATTCTTAGACCATCGAGTAGATTTCTATTTTAAGCAAGTGTTGCTCTTGCTACTAGATCCATTCCAAATCCTGTCAATATTGCCAGATATAACAAACCGGTTGCTGCCATAACTGCGGAATATTGTCTTTCTTTTAATGCTGCGCGTGTTACGAAAACTAGAACAATTGTCGTAAGAGTACAGGCAAGCCAAAACCAGCCTAAAAGACCCCCGTAACCATCATCGATACTTCCATTAATCACTGAGAGCATTCCTGTTGGGTATAGAAGTACTGCAAGTTCAAATGGCCAAATTATTCCTATTAACCGTACTAGTTCTAATAGAGGGGCTCTAGCCAAGCCTGGTTGAACTAAATACCAGTGTCCAAGAAGCATCGCGTCACTTACAACACCTAAGAAAATTGCTCCTACAAGCGTTCTTGCTATCGCTAATCCTGGAGGACCACCAGCATCGAGTGCTGCTACTACTAGGGCAGCTATCCCTAAGATTGGGGCAACAAGATCTAAGTTTGGATTTAGATATTTGTTTTCTTCTTTTCTTTTTAAATAAGAGTTAAGTAGAGGGACTGTTGTAGTTACTACTACTCCCAAAATGATTATTTCGCGTTCTATTACTACTTCTGTTAAGACTGCGACTACAAAAGCCGAAACCAACATGACCATGTACGTGATACGCAATAACCATCCATAACCTAATCCCACTTGCCGATGACGGCAGGTAACCCAAAGAAACAGCAGACCACCAACCGCCCATTGCAAAAGAACCGTAGTGGCATCAAGGCGAATCATTTTATTTTTTAACTATCTGCAAGAACTAGCTCTGGGCGTCCAATGCTAACCGGGGTGATGTTCGTAGATTCGAAAGCTTGGCGGGCATGGTAACTGGACCGAGTTAGGGGACTTGCTTCTACATGAGAAATTCCTAGATTTTCACCTATAATCTTCCACCTTTTGAATGCAATTGGATTTACCCATTTTTTTATGGGTAAGTGCTGTGGCGACGGTCTTAAATACTGTCCGATAGTTACGATGTCACAACCAATAGCTGCCAAATCCACTAGGCATTCATCTATTTCTGATTCCTGTTCACCTAAACCGACCATCAACGATGTTTTGGTTATGAAGTTTTCTTTATTAGCTCTCGCTAATACTGAGAGACTCCGCGCGTAGCCCGCTGAAGGCCTAACTCTTCTCTGAAGTCTAGGAACTGTTTCGATGTTGTGATTCAGAACGTCAGGTTTAGCTTCGAAAATAGTATTGAGAGATTCTGGGTCTCCTTTGAAGTCAGGAATAAGAACTTCGATTTTTGTTTTCGGATTTATTTCACGAATCATATTTATTGTCATCGCAAAATGTTCTGCGCCTCCGTCCTTGAGGTCGTCTCTAGCTACAGATGTTACAACTGCATGCCTCAAACCCATTTCTGCAACTGCCATAGCAACTCGTTTCGGCTCATACATATCTAAAGGTTTTGGTTTTCTAGTATCAACTAGACAAAAACCGCATGCTCGCGTGCAACGTTCTCCACCTATCATGAAGGTTGCCGTACCGTCATTCCAGCAGTCAAAAATATTTGGACATCCTGCTTCTTCGCATACTGTTACGAGTTTTTTTTCCTCTATGAGTTTTTTTAAACGTCTATATTCTGGCCCTGTTTCTAATTTAACTTTCATCCATTCTGGCTTTCGACGTTTCGCTGTCTGTTCTATACCTATTTGTACAACTGATTTATCTGTATTCGTTTCATTACCCCATAGGACATCTGCTCGTGTGGCTTTTCTTTGACTCCATAATCTTTCAGCTTTTTCAGATACAAGGTCAACGACTTCTTTCATTGTCGTATTTATTCCTTCTTTTTCTAAAGACGTGACACCATATTCTGTTATCCCACAGGGAACAATATGGTCATAGAAAGTCATGTCAGGATTAACGTTAAGTGCGAAACCATGCATCGTTCGAGCCTTGTTTAGCCTCACTCCGATCGCTGCAATCTTTCTAGGTTCTGGCCCATTAGGGTTTACCCAAACGCCTGTATACCTTTCGATTCTTCCGACGTCTTCGATGCCGAGATCTTTACATGTTTCTATGAGAAGACTTTCGATCTCATTTACGTAAGCCGCTGTGTCAGCCATGCCACCTCCACGCTTACCCTTTAATTTCAGTAAGGGATACCCAACCAGCTGGCCTGGTCCGTGAAAAGTTATATCCCCTCCTCTATTTGCTTCTTCTAATTCAGCTCCAATTGTTTCGGGGTCTGTCTTTAAATTATCTAAAGAAGCTCTAATGCCCATTGTGTAAACAGGGTGATGTTCAAGCAGCAAAAGGTAGTCTCCGCGTTCATGTTTGTTTATTGCTTGTTGCACTGCGAGAGCATCTCGATAACGGACTTTTCCCATCCATCTGATCTGAAGTTCTTTTTCTTCTGGATTTATTGTTGACTTTGTCATTATTAGCCGTGGAGAGATCGGCCTGTAAGTGACATTACAGTTTCACCAAAAAGCTCGCTCAGAGTGGGATGGGCTTGGATATGGTTCGCGACTTCATCAACTGTCGCCTCCAAATTGACAGCCAAGTATGCCTGGCCTAGTTGTTCGGTAACCAATGGCCCTGCCATGTGAACTCCTAGAATTCGACCTGCTTTACCTGATTCATCTGCCTCTGCGATTACTTTTACCAATCCTTCTGTTTCTCCAATTATCATTGCTCTCCCGTTTCCGGAGTAACGATGCTTTGAGATTGCGACCTTATAGCCAGCAGCTTTTGCTGATTCTTCGGTTAACCCAGCGAAGGCGACCTCAGGGTCACAGTAAATACACCAAGGAACAGTTGACGGGTCTATTGGTATCGGAGACTCTCCTAAGATTTCTTTGACCACTAAAATACCTTCAGCAAATCCAACATGCGCCAATTGCGGAGTATTAACGACGTCTCCTGCGGCCCATACTCCTTTTTCGTTGGTTCTTAATTTCTCATCAACCTCTATAAAGCCTTTTTCATTAACTACTACTTCTGTGTCATTTAATCCCGCCGCATGTCCGTTAGGTGCACGACCTACAGCTATGACAACTAGGTCAACTTCTAATTTATTTAGTTGCCCCTTATCAGACCAACTAACTGTTGTTTTCTCAGCATCTCCCTCATGCCCTTCTACTTGCACTCCAGTTTGGATATCGATTCCTTTTTTTACGAATGATCGTCTCACGGCAGTGGATACGTCTTTGTCGCATCCTGGGAGTATTTCGTCAAGACTCTCAAGCAATGTGACCGATGAACCTAAATCATTAAGAAGCGAAGCAAATTCACAACCAATGGCGCCACCTCCAATTACTGCAACTCGATTAGGTGTCTTTTCAATAGATAGAAATTCGTCGCTTGTCATCACTGTTTTTCCATCTATTTCAAAGCCTTGGATGGTACGTGGTGTTGACCCTGTCGCTAAAAGCACGTTTGTACCTTGAATTATTTCCGTTTCACCATTTTGTTGGATTTCTATTTTTCTATTGGCTCCCAAAATGCCTGTGCCTGAATAAATTGTGACGTCTCTTCCTGTAAGTAAAGAATTTAAACCGGCAAATAGTTGATCTATGATTGTTTGTTTACGATTCTGACTTATCGATAAGTCAATAACTGGATCTTGTGATATTGCGATCCCAAAGTCTTTCGCTTGACGTACTGATCTGAGCACTGAGGCTGTCTCTAGTAATTCTTTTGCTGGTATACAACCAACATGAAGACAAGTTCCTCCAATTTTATTTTCCTCTACGATGGCGACCTTAAGTCCAGCAGCTGAACCATAAAGAGCCGCGGCATAACCAGCAGGTCCACCACCAATTACTACTAGATCATAATTTTTTGTCATGTTTTAACTTCTTAGTTATTGAATTGTTTCATGTCTATTTAGTTTCTTTCAAGCCAAAAGCACTTGAATGGCAAAAGCAAGGAGGATTGCTAATCCGCATAAAAGTGCTGAAATAATTAAACGCCTTGTGCTCACTTATTTTGACGGTATCCGACGTAAAGTTGTTCCGTGCGCCGTTTTTATTTGATATTTGGACTCTGTACGCTCATTTTTAGTTGTTCAAGTTCAACTGTGGATGAGTCTGGAGTTTCTGCTGTTTTTTCTTCTAGTCCACCTGTGACCACTCAGCCGATTTCAACCACTACGGTTGTGGAAATCGAAATCCCTTCAGAATTGGATTTTCTTGCTCTTACTACCGATGGTGAACTGGTTAGTGGTTCAGACCTCTGGCTAAAAACAGATACTTCTGAATCAGGAGATAGTTCGCTCGAGTCAGAAAATGGGTTTGGTCAGGACATGCTCTTATGGTTTTGGGCACCGAATTGAACTACCTGTCTTAGAGAGGCTCCGACGGTCGTTGCAGCAAATAATTCGTTGAAAGTTGTGGGAGTTGGAGCAATTTTCGATTCTAAGCTTGGACAAAGAAGAGTTTTAGAGTGGGGTTTAGATTTTACGAATATTGCTGATACGGGTGAGGTATGGAGCAAATTTGGTGTCATCAACCAACCGGCTTTTGCAGTAGTAACTTCCGAGGGCAATGTTCTTACCCACATGGGCCACTTGGATTTAAAAGGAATTTTTTCTCTGATTGAAAAAGCAAAATATATTTCTTAATAACTCCTGCATCAGAACCGTTGTTATTCAACGAACAACGGTTCCGGTATTAGTTGTCCCGTTGTGAAAAATTCTTGAAGTTGAACTTTCTTACTGACTGAAAGGTCAGTCATCAAATTTGCTTGAAGTTGTCCACGCGAATAAGTCCAAATTTCGTTCCCAACTACAAGTGATCGTTCGATCGGGATCATAAATTCTGGTTTTAAATCAGAAGGTGAATCCGGAGCAGAGTGAAAAATACGACCGAACTCTTGCAAAGCTCCGTCTTTGACTTTCAACATGACTACCTCTGCTTCATAGTTCCTCCAGTCTCTAATAGGCAGAACCGCAATACTTTCTGGCGGCCACCACAAGAAAGCATGATGATCCCACTCGGCTGAACTTCTTCCACTTCCAGGAGACCAGATAGAAATAACTTTTGGATCATCAAGATCCTCAACATCATAAAGAGCTGCTTTAGTTCCAGTAGTCACTCCTTCTTCAGTTGCTTCTTGTCCTATTCCTAAAATCAAATTTTCTTCTATTGGGTGTAGGTAGCCGCTGTAGCCAGTGATCTTTAATTCGCCTCGCACTTTTGGTGTTTTGGGATCCGTTAGATCAAGT
The DNA here is from genome assembly GCA_002699555.1 of Dehalococcoidia bacterium. GTDB lineage: Bacteria > Actinomycetota > Acidimicrobiia > Acidimicrobiales > MedAcidi-G1 > MedAcidi-G1. The sequence continues at coordinate 844 of PABN01000080.1, read as the reverse complement.
GTATAAAAAGGGTCGGTTTGCCTGAAAGTCACTACGTATCCGAGGTTTCCGATGAATCTTACTGCGAAGATTCTTTCACCTTTTCCCATTCCTCCTACTTGTCCTACCTCTGTTAGACCTTCATCTCTTATCTCTATAACAGTGACAACTGACTCATTTGATTCATCAAAACCCCACGGAGTCCCAGTTGTGGTGGCAACTCTTAAATTTCCATCATGCTCCGACATGGCAAATTGATTGAGCAGGTGACCTTTTACGTCAATTGATGCTTTGTACTCGGTTTTCTCTCCGGTCTTCATTGTGAATTGGTGTATAGAAGTTGAGTATTCTTCTTCTAGATTCTGAAAATTTTCTTCACCAAAGGGAACTGTTTCTGGATAGTCAGTTGTCGATATGTAGAGGTTTTCTGGACTTGCATATACGGTTTCTCCATCTGTCAAAACTGATGTGGCTGCAGGAGGTTTCATATCGGAAGTTAAATCAACATCCAAAACAGAAAGGGATGTAAACCCCGAGAATTTCGATGGATGTGAAACTTGTTTACAGTCAACTAATTGGCCCTTCTCCACATTGCCTTCATTACTTTCATACACGTAAGAAGGCACCCAGTTTTCAATTGTCGTTCCAACTATTGCTTGTTTGTTTGTCGCTAAGGCAATTTCTTCTGCTGAGGGTCCTTGAGGGGTTACAAAAGGAAGATCAGATGGTGGCGAAGAGACAACTATTCTGGCAATGTCATTAACCACTCTGGCATTTACATAACGTCCTTCGATAACCATGCTGGCTACTTGAATTGGTTGTGTCGGATCTGTGATGTCTATTTCGACAATGGTCATACGCTGCT
>PABN01000079.1 GCA_002699555.1 Dehalococcoidia bacterium | reverse complement strand
CTACGTCAGCGGGGTCATCGTCGTCATCTTCGCTAGGATCTGGAACTGAGACCGGACCACTTTCATCCTCCTCATCGTCTTCATCATCGTCATCGTCCTCCACAGACGCGTCTTCTAAGTCGTCTTCATCCTCGATATCTTCAGGGAAATCCTCTTCTTCGAAATCCGCTGGGTTCTCGTCTTCGTTATTTTCTTCTTCTTCTTCTGACATTTTTCCTCACAAAGCAAACGGTATTAAAAAACACCCGCGGCCGGATATTAGACACATTTTCGCTCTAAGTGGTAGTTTTTCTAAGATTTTTTCGAATTATTAGTAATTCTCTCATCACGTTTCATATCACTTTTATTTTCGGCGTCCAATCTTTCTAATTCAGAACCTGAGGAATGATCAACAAATTTCATCATTTCAGCTATAGCGAAATGTCCTGCTTTTTCAGCAATAAGGGTATGCATCTCTTGGCACACCTGACGGTAAGCAGGGTGTCCTTGCGGAGTTGTGCGTAATTCAAGCATGTGCATGGCTTCTCGTGCATTGAAATGCATCAAAAACCGGACCCGATATGCCAATGATACTGCATAAGGGGCTTGCTCCGGAAAGACATCAATCAAGTCATCATGCAGACTCATTGATCTTTCCATGGCGGATTCAAATTCTTGAGATGTTCCAGCATCGTGCAACTCTTCGGGTAAGACGAATCCATGATAGGGCGAAAGTTTTTGCCATTCGATTGTCATCATTCTGTGACGCTGGAGATCCCTGAATGCACCATAATCAGCAAGAATATCAAATCTATACGAAGGTCTTTCCAGTGCACGCCCAGGCCGATGTCTGCGGTTTTCGCGGTCACCTTCGAGTGCTTTTAAAACCTTTACTCGTTCATCAACTGTCATCCTACGAACGCGATCCTCTATATCTCTGTCGGAGCGGTCTGTATGAGAGTACAAGGCTGAAGCAACAAGTTTTATCTCTGCATCAGGATCATAATCAGTTAAATCTACGGTTGGGTGTGGTAGTGGAGAACTTGTTCTCGGGAAATAATGTTCTGCTAGATCAGTCAATCTTTCATGACTGTCACTCATATATTCAGAGGTTTGTTGTCCCCTGTTTGGGATATCTACACGTTTCAAAAAGGAAGGAATAACTTTACGTAATTCAAGCAAAATCATTTCTGAATATTCACGAGCTTCTGGAAGTGGGTGGGATCTCATTCTCAATAAGAGAGCCTCATATGCTTGTCCACTTCCGTATATTCCAACATTAGATAGTGAGGCTGCTGGTAAAATCCCTCTAACAGAATCGAGTGCTTTTGCTTTTATTGCCTGCAAGTAGGCAAAGTCTGAGTCTGTGCTTGTTTTCGGAATCGAATTTGCAAAATATTCCCGCATTGTTTCAACCAAATTTGCGTATGTATCAAAAAGAAAATCCATGTCAGCGATATAACGAGCGGCTAATGGCGAGCTCATTATTTCTGGATCGCGGTAATAGCGATATCTTCCATCTAAGCGAGAATTGTAAGCAATGTATCGAGTGGATTGTTCCAGGTAAGACATCAATCTACCCCATTCAAGAACTTTTGTTAAAAGATTAGATGCCTGTTCGCATGCGAGGTGAACACCACCAAGTTGTGCAACACTGTCGTCACCATATTCAAAAAAGACCAAATCGTAAAGTTCTTCTGCTCTTTTCAAACCAACGGTTGCATCAATAGTTTCATCACCAGAAATATCCAGCTCACCAACAAATTCGTCAAGAAATAATCGTCTCAAACTTTTCGATGAACGAGAATATCTAGCGAAGAGAGCCCCTTTGACAACTTCTGGAAGATTTACTAGGGCAAATACAGGTTGATCTAAATTTGTAAAGTAACGACGAAGTATGTCTTCTTCATTAGGATCAAATTGTTCTGCAGCATAAAAAGTCATTTCGACGATCGTAGGTGCTTTTTTTGATCGAGTCGCGGATTCTTAGGATTGAAAAAATTCTTTTGCTTCTTTAAGTAAGGCAGCATCATGCCAACAATCAACTACCGTCATTGCTAAGGCTTTTGCTGAATCAAGCATTCCTTTATCTGCTTCTTCACTCTTTGCACACAGTTCAAAATCAGATGTATGAATAGCCGTTCCTCGAGGAGCTACTTTTACCATGGGGTGAATTGAGGGAACCACATGACTTACATTCCCTAAGTCTGTAGACCCTACTACTCCATCACCATCGGGAGCTTTTACAACTCTGCCTATTGACTCAGAATTTTTCATATAAGCATTAAGTAATGGAGTATTGTCTAACACTTCTGCGTAAGGCTCATTAATCCATTCAATACTCACTTCACAGCCCGCAGCTTTTGCACCGCCATTAAGTGTTTCAACTAAACGAGCTTTTAAAAGTTCTAATCTTTCCATTGTTGGAGAACGCGCGTACCAAGTGCTCTCTGCTGATTCCGGTACGATATTCGCTTTTTGACCTCCGTTGGTAAAGATCCCATGTAAACGTTCATCTGGAGCGATGTGCTGTCTTAACGCTGCAACTCCCATATATCCAAGCACTGCTCCATCTAATGCATTGATACCTTTTTCAGGTGCGGCGGCTGCATGAGCAGCTTTCCCTTTATATGTTGCTCGAAGCTGTTGAACTGCGAGACTGTTAATATTTGGTAGGTCTTCGTCAGCAGGATGAACCATCAAAACTGCTTCGACAGAATCAAAAGCTCCATTATGTAACATTCGTACCTTGCCGCCGCCACCCTCTTCAGCTGGTGTCCCAAGAATTCTTAATTGTCCACCAAAAGTCTCTGACAAAGTCGAAGCCGCCAAACCCGCTCCGACACCTGCTGCAGCAATAATATTGTGGCCACAAGCATGACCAATACCAGGAAGTGCGTCATATTCGCAGAGTAAAGCTACGACAGGGCCTTTTTGACCAACAGTTGCTTCAAATGCAGTCTCAAGTTGATATGCGCCCTTCGTAACATTCATACCTTTGTCAATTAACATTTGAGTTAATTGTTCGTGGGCAAAATACTCCTCGTAACCAAGTTCTGGGTTTGCGTGTATAGCGTGCGAAACTGTGATTAGTTCATCAGAAATCTCATCTATATAAGAACAGATGGCGCCTTTTGCTTCATCTAAATTCATCAGTATCTTCTTTCGGGTTATTTAAATCAGTTTTACATATTTTTGACCTTTGAGAAACCTTGTTCAAGATCATCAATAATGTCATCGATTGTTTCCAAACCAACAGAAAGCCTAACTAGACCAGGGTGAACACCTGCGGATTCTTGCTCTTCCTTTGATAATTGCGAATGTGTAGTTGACGCCGGATGTATCACCAAACTCCTTACATCACCGATATTCGCAACATGACTATGCAGTGATAGCGAATTTACAAATTTCTCGCCTGCTTCTACTCCACCTTTAATAACAAACGCTGGAACAGATCCGAAGCCTTTTCCTTGTCCAAACTCTTTTGCTCTGTCATGCCATGGGCTCGATTCCAAGCCAGCATATTGGACCGTTTCAACTAGTTCATGATTAGAAAGAAATTCTGCAACTGTCTGAGCGTTTGTAAAGTGTCTTTCCATCCTCAAACTAAGTGTCTCCAAACCTTGTAAAAAATTAAATGAGTTTTGAGGAGTAACAGAGGCGCCTAGGTCACGTAGTAATTGAACTCGCGCCTTAACTATGTAAGACCCGTGTCCAAGAGCCGTCCAGTAGCTTAATCCATGATAGCTGGGGTCAGGGTCTAGGAAATTTTTAAACCTTCCACTTTCGCCATAGTCAAAATTTCCTCCGTCAATTATTACTCCTCCGATGGAATTACCGTGTCCTCCTATGAATTTCGTCATGGAATGTACAACCACATCAGCCCCTATCGTAAGAGGATTCATTAAATACGGTGTCGCGACCGTATTGTCAACAACCAAAGGAATTCCAGAATCGTGTGCTGCTTTTGATATTCCTTTAATGTCTAGAAAATCATTTTTGGGATTTCCTATTGACTCACCGTAAAACAGTTTCGTTTCTGGCCTAATAGCAGATTCCCATTCTGAAATATCATCTGGGTCGCTAATGAAGGTTGTATCTATCCCCATTTTGGGGAGCGTGTAATGCAATAAATTGTAAGTTCCTCCATACAGAGAGGAAGAAGCAACTATGTGATCCCCTGCTTCCGCCAGATTTAAAATTGCGAGAGTTTCAGCGGCCTGGCCTGAAGAAGTTGCAAGTGCTCCAGGAATTCCAATAGCTGTTTTTGTACCTTTTTCCAAGATCTCTAGCCGTGATTCAAGAACCATCTGGGTCGGATTCATTATTCGTGTGTATATATTCCCGACTTCTGACAATGCAAATAGATTTGCCGCATGCTCTGAATCGCGAAACACATATGAAGTTGTTTGATAAATCGGAACTGCACGACTACCAGTTTCATCGTCTGGCTTGTGGCCAGCATGTATTTGAAGTGTTTCGAAACCATTATAAGTATCCATAATTCTCCTTTTGGGAGAAACCGAATACCTACGAGTCAAAGACCCGGACACTTAATTGTTCCAACGGAACCGCATCCTTGCTAAGCAAGTAGGCACCTTGGGTGTCCTCCCAGGTTGCCGGGCGCAAAAGCGCCTCTCTTAATGTCCTTACAATCTAACCTGAAGTGGCAAATATCACAATGCGTTCCCTAATTGCTTTGTAGCGATTATGTTTAATTGTTCGAAACGATCGGTGAAAATTGAACAACTATTTATACGCATGGCAATTGGAAGCTCTTTCATCATGGCTTAGGTGTGGCCGTAGTGGAATAGTCGAAGCAGTAACTGGTTCTGGAAAGACAAACGTTGCTATTGCAGCAATACAAGATGCTCGAAGGCGAGGGCTGTTCGTTCTGGTCGTGGTTCCAAGCAGAGTGCTCATGGAACAGTGGACTAAAAGACTTGCAGAATCGCTTCCTGATTCTCGGATAGGACGCCTTGGGGACAACTTTAGTGACAAGTCAGACGACTGTGATGTGCTCGTAACTACTAGGCACTCTGCTAGTGCTAAAAAACCTCTCCCTCCAGATGATATGGGTGGTCTCATAGTCGCTGATGAATGCCACGGCTTTGGTGGCGGTGTTTTAAGAAAATCACTATTACACGAATATGAAGAGCGTCTTGGCTTAACTGCTACTCTCGAACGCTCTGATGACGCTGTTGACAAAACATTGATTCCATATTTCGGCGGTGTTTGCTACAGGTATGACTTTATGAAAGCTATTGAAGATGGCGTATGTGCCCAACCACGAGTTGCTTTCGTTGCTGTTCCGTTGTCGAAAGAGGAACGTAGTGAGTATGAAGACACAGAAGCAACTCTTGTTACTGCAAGGCAAACATTAAGGGAAATTGAAGATATGCCTCAAAACCCATTCAGTGCTTTTCTCTCNGCNGTGACTTACCTAGCTGAAAAGGATGCTGGTCCAAATGGAAAAGCCGCTCTTNCCTATCTTGATGCNTTCAGTAGAAGGCGTGAAATTGTCGCAGGAAGTAAAACAAANTATGAAGTACTAAACCGTTTTGCTCCAGTGATGGAAAGTTCAAACGGCACAATCCTTTTCACTCAAACAGTTAGTGCTGCAAATAACGCGATCACAAGATTAGATCCGCTACTTAAAATTGATCTAATAACTGGAGCAACTGGAAGAAATGAAAGAGAAAAACTCCTCAATTCTCTGAGAGAAGGAACTTTAGATGTAATTGCCGCACCACGAGTTCTTGATGAAGGAATAGATGTTCCGGACGCAAATTTGGGCGTGGTTATAAGCGCAAGTCGAACACGCCGACAGATGATCCAACGAATGGGCAGAATTCTGCGTCGAAAAGAAATAGGAAGTGGCGCTCGTTTCGTAATACTTTTCTCACGCGACACACTCGAAGACCCAACAGCTCATGAACGAGATGGGTTCATGGAAGAAATCGAAAATATAAGTGAAACCTCAAAAATCTTCGATGTAGACCAATACGACAAACTGGCTTCTTTTCTTGAATACGCCGGTCCAAAAATTCTCCCTGACATACGAAAAATTGGACCTATGTCCAGTATTGATCAGATGCCAGACGGTATAGATCCAGTAGAGGAATATGCGTGGTTAAGTTACTTATCATGGGAGCAAGTTACAGAACGCCACGAAGAGGTCTGGAGTGACCCACCAGTTACAACTATTACTCCACCATATTTAGAATTTGAAACTCCCCTATTGCCAGAGATTTCAAAAGAGAAAAAAACCCGTGCTAAGTCAGAGAGATTATCCACGGGTGAAAATCCAGTTAAATTATTTGAAACCGATGGAGGGTACATCCTTCAATGCACTGGCTGTGGGGCTCTCTCTGAATTAACTCCTTTCCGGTGGAAAGCATTAGAATCAGTTGTTGAATGCAGTTGCCTTTGGTGAAACTTTTTAAAAATAGGCAAGAATGGACAGCTAGTGATACGCCACTTCAAAGACACAGAATCAAGCGACAACATTCTTGATGTACTGGAAACCGATGGAGCCGTAATTGTTGACTCGCTGATTCCTCCTTCAACAGCGTTTAAGATTTCATCCGAATTACGACCATATTTAGAAGCCTGCCCAGATGGGCTAACAAACTTCTCAGGAGAATCCACTAAACGGGTCGGTGCGTTGATGGCTCGCTCCAAAGGCTGTAGAGATTTAGCTCTTCACCCCTTGATAAACAAACTGTGTGCAAAATTTTTGGAAAGCTTTTCAGATGGTTACCAATTGAATTTCACACAAGCAGTTGAAATATCACCCTCAGAATCAATTCAGCCACTCCACAGGGATCGTGGCGTATGGGGAGAATATTTGAACAGAAAAATTGAAACTCAATTCAGCACGATTTGGGCTATGACAGACTTCACCAAATCAAATGGCTCCACATGTGTGGTTCCGGGTTCGCACAAATGGGATAAAGATCGCAAACCAACTGATAAAGAAATATGTTTCGCTGAAATGTCCACCGGATCAGTTTTATTGTATGGCGGTTCAATTTTGCATGGAGGAGGTGCCAACATTACCGATTCGGAGAAGAGACTAGCTGTTTTGATTCACTACTCACTTTCTTGGCTTAGGCAAGAAGAAAATCAATACCTATCCTGCCCACCCGAGATAGCTGCTGAACTACCAAGTGAATTAAGAGACCTTATGGGGTATTCCTTGGTGAACCCCATCCTTGGCTTCTTCTCACCCTACGATAAAAAAGGCATCGAGCTAGTTTCACCAAAACACATATTTGAGCAATAAACTCTTTTTTAAAGAGAGGAAAATCATGAAATTTTTTCAAATTATGGAATTTACCGGAACTCCTGAAGATGCAATAGACGCTATTAATAGTTACATCTCGATTGCAGGTGCAGAAACAAAAGTAATAAAAGCCACTGTGTGTGAGGATCGTGACAACCCAGGGCATCTTTTGCAAATAATTGAATTCGAGTCATATGAAGATGCAATGATCAACAATGATTTAGAAGTTACAAAAAAAGCATCTGAAGAAGATACAAGCAATTTTGGTGAAGTCCAGTTCAAAAATCTGAACGTGATTCAAACTTTTGATCTGTCTTAACATCCTTATGCGATGACACTAAGAACTAACTTCCTTCCACTCTTTGGAGGCATTCTTTTACTAGTTGCTTGCTCTGGGGAATCAGATGACACACGCTTTGTCATACCTCAAGTAGAAGAGAGCATAGATTTACCAACAACAGTAAAAACTACTTCGACAGTAAATCTCCCATCAACAACTACCTATTCACTCGTCGAAGTTGAGAATAATGAACCAGAATTTCTTTACGAAGAAGTTTCCACTGGCGAGTTAAGTACCGACTGGCGTGGTGACCTTCTAGCAGAACTTCGTATAGCGGAACCAGATTTCGAAACTCTTTATATTCGCGAAGAGTGGGGCCCAGGTTGGATCGACGAAAATTATAACTGCATTAGCACTCGACATGAAGTGTTAATTGAAGAGTCACTTGAAGAGGTGGCTTTAGATGAACGTGGGTGCAAGGTAATTGAAGGTAAGTGGTACGACTATTACTTGAATAAATTTCTCGACGATCCGTCCGATTTAGATATTGACCACATGGTCCCTCTACATAATGCTCATGTCTCTGGTGCTTCTCATTGGCCCTTAGAAACAAAAATAAGTTTCTATAACGATTTGAATGATCCTCAACACTTAATTGCAGTTAGCTCATCTGCTAATCGTTCAAAGGGTTCACGAGGACCTGAGGTTTGGAGACCAGAGAATCAGGATTACTGGTGCCAATATGCCTATTCATGGATTGAAATTAAGGCACGATGGAATCTTTCGGTTAGTGACATTGAGTTCGATGCCTTGGAAGAGATGCTCACTACATGCGAAGGCTTACCAGAACTCACATACTGGTTTTCTAATTGGCTTTTACGTAAGGGAGCGATGTCTTCACAGGAAATGTCCCCAACTGAAAATGAACAAGTGACAGAATCTGAAGAGTCTTATGTAGAAGATCAATAGGAGTGAATTGAAAAAAACAGCGAATCTTCTTGTACTTCCAGGTGATGGGATTGGAAAAGAAGTGATGCTCCACGGTTTGCATGTCTTGGATAAAGCTTCGAAAATTTTTGGATTTGAACTTTCAATTGAAGAGGACGTAATACATGGCGAAGCATGGAAAAAGTTTGGAACTTTTTGTCGTGATCAAACTGTAATAACCGCCAAAAATGCTGATGGTGTCTTAGTTGGTGCAGTGGGTCAAATTAGCGATGAAACCTTACCTCATTCCTCCAACCCTGAAGAAAATGACGGACTGATGAGATTACGTAAAGAGCTTGATGTTTTTGTTGGTTTACGACCCACAGTAGTTAGTCCTCACCTTTTAGATGAGCTCCCCTATCGGGCTGAAATATCTAAGGGCGTTGACATAATAGTTTTACGCGAAATGTGTGGTGGAGTAATGTTTGCGGAACCTAGAGGTATTGAAGTGCTCTCTGATGTTCAAAAACGAGGTTATGACACCACTTCATACACAACATATGAAGTGGAAAGACTCGCCAAGGTTGGTTTTGATTTAGCGAGAAGACGCAAAAACCATGTTGTTTCCGTCGATAAATCAAACGTTATGGAATCTGGTGTTTTATGGCGAGAGGTGGTCAAACAGATAAGTGAGGATTTTCCTGATGTTGAATTAGAGCATATGTACGCTGATAACTGCTCCTACCAATTAGCTGTTAATCCAGGCCAGTTCGACGTGATCATAAGTGATAATTTGTTCGGTGACATCATTTCCGACCAACTTGGATCCTTAGCTGGATCTCTTGGAATGCTCCCATCAGCATCATTACCGTTTTTTCCTAAACACGGTCACCCTTGCTCAGTCGGGATTTTCGAACCGGTACACGGTTCTGCACCCGACATTTACGGCAAAAATATTGCGAACCCTGTCGGGATGATACTAAGTGTTGCTCTTTTTATTGAATACGGGCTTGGCGGAATAGAGGAATCGAACATAATCAGAAAAGCTGTAGAAAAAACATTTTCCAAAGGGATTAAAACAATAGATATCGGTGGAAATGCTTCATCTGAAAAAGTGACTGCTTCAATTCTCGAAGAAATGTCTTTTGAAGGTTAAAAAGTTACAACACCTCTAGCAATGGATCCATCTAGCATCTCTTTGCAAGCTTTATTGATTTCTTCGAGTTTGTAATGTTTAGAAATCAATTTGTTGATAGGTAGTTTTCCGTCGAGATACATTTGCGCAAATTTTTCAAAATCGACCTCAGTGTCTACGCTTCCATAGATTGTTCCAGATAATCTTTTCTCTTGTCGAAATACGTCAGTAGCATCAATTTGAATTCTTGAATCGGTCGGCGGTACTCCAACAAGTAAAGCAAGCCCCCTTTCCCTTAGAGAAGGCAACAACATTTGCGCAATATCTGTATTCCCGACAGCATCGAACGCATAGTCTGCACCCAGACCATCAGTTAATTCTTTTACATTTTCAACCGTGTCTTCACTTGATAGTAAAAAGTCCGTCGCTCCCATCGAAATAGCAATCGCTTCTTTTGCTGTAGATCTATCTATTGCAATAATTTTCTCAGCGCCGGCAAGTACACAACCCATAATTATCGAAAGGCCGACACCACCAGCACCGTAAACAACGACCGATGAACCTTCATGTACTGTTGCTTGATTCAGCACTGCTCCTACACCAGTGGTTACCGCACAACCGATTAGGGCAGCAATTTCTGGCGGAGTCCCTTTAGGCATTTTCGTACAAATGATGTCGGGAACAACTACATGTGTGGACCAACAAGCCAAACCAGACAACTGCAAAACAGGTCTACCGTTCGAATCTGTCAATCTAGTGGTTCCGTCCAACATTTTTCCTTTACCTAACATCTCCATGTAGGTTTTGCAATGATTTGTGTTCCCGGCGAAACATTGAGGACATTGCTTGCAATAAGGGAACCAGTTCAAAAGAACATTCTGCCCAACCTCGACATTGGTTACCTTTTCACCAACTTCGATAACTGTGCCTGCTCCTTCATGACCTAAAACCACAGGCAATTCTTGTTTAGCTAAACCCGTTACAACGTGGTAATCACTGTGACAGACGCCAAAAGCTTCTATTTTTACTAGAACCTCGTTACTTTTTGGATCATCTAGTTCAAGTTCCTCGACCGTCAAAGGTTTATTAAGTTCTCGTAAGACAGCTGCTTTTATTTTCAATTTATATTCCCTCTGAGCATTCGCTTTTGAATAATTTTGGTGTGTGCCTGCTCACTCCCATCGTGAAAAGTATCAAACCATTTATCAAGTGGAAACAAAATAGTGCCGTAATTACAATCAAAATATTTGTGATGCAAGTAATGAAAATAATCAGCTGCAGGGATATCTTTTTTGCCAAATCGATAACGATGAAACCCTGAATGTGACGGAGATGGGGCAAGAAGTAAATAGATCAGACTAAAGGTCACGAGAAATGGCGAAGCTGGTATAAAGATAAAAAACAAAGGCAATGAGAAGTAAATCAAATGTTCAAATGGATGCATTGATATCCCACTCCAAGGCCCAGTATTCACATTTCTGTGATGCACAGAATGAACAACTTCGTACAAAGGTTTAACATGCAGTAAACGGTGATTCGCGTAAAAGTGAATTGATGATAGCCAAAACAGTGAAACTGTTGTCAGAACCGTTGGGATAATAGAATCAACTCTTCCAATGTAAGCGTTTGCGTGTAAGTAAAACATGGCCACTTCATATAAAGCTGCTATACCGCATCCACTAGTCAGACTCCAAAACATGTTGTCTTTTGTTTGATCATTAAAAGTGAATGAGTGACGTTTTTTTGCTAGCCACCTACTGTCATATTTAAAATCACTCCCTTGCCGTTTCTTTGAATACAGATACCAGTGTTGACCACCTACTATTAACAACATGATCGAGACGTTTCGCAACCAGATTAAAAAAAGTGGCTCTATTTCTAGTCTCACAAAATTTGATAATTCAGGAGTGAAATATCTATAACAAATAAACGAGATGAAAATCCATAATATCGACTGGTACCACATGAACTTAAAAAGAAACCACTTAAGCATTTGGAAAGGTTGCGGTGTTGATCTGAAAATGGGCGGGACATCGAAACTTCCAGGATCGTAGCCAACGTTTTTATCAACCTGATCAGAAGTCATAACCGAAAAATATCACATAAACTTTTTGAAATAAATTTCTACTTCAATTCGACCAACCAGTAGGTGTTGAATAGTAATAGTCTAGTTAAATGCAGGAAGCTCTCTGGCAGAAGAATGACTTTAAAGACTTAGATAATTGTCATATCAAAATTTATCGTGACTATTTTTCACACCAAAAAGCAAACCATTTCCTATCTCAACTAGCAGACATCGAATGGACACAAAGTGAAATTGTGCTGTTTGGAAACAAACACTCTGAACCGCGAGAAACTGCTTGGTACGGCGACGCTGGTCTTAGCTACAGTTATTCTGGTATTAAACGCTACGCCAAAGATTGGATCCCTTTCTTAGAAGAGATTCGCGAAGAAGTTCAAAAAGTTGCACGAGTAAGTTTCAATTCCGTTTTACTTAATCGATACAGAAATGAGAAAGACAGCGTTTCCTGGCATGCAGACGACGAACCCGAACTTGGTGCTTCTCCGACAATCGCCTCAGTTAGTTTCGGGGCGAGTAGAAAGTTCCAAATTAGAGAAAAAAACAATAAAGGAGAAATTTTCTCAACATTCCTTCACCATGGTGACTTAATGGTAATGAACCCGCCAACTCAAAATCATTGGCTTCATTGTGTTCCAAAGAGCCGCAAAGCATCAAATCAAAGGGTAAACCTAACTTTCAGAAAAATACTAAATCTCAACAGTTAAAGCTGTTTAAGTATTCATCTACGAGCGGTGCAAGTTCCACTGTCTCTGTTTTATAAGTTTTTATTTCTTCAGGCAAGTTTTTTAACGAAGTCAAAAGATCGTAACTCAATGAAGGGTCCTCTTTAATAAGGATTAAAGGCCATCGGTGGATTCTTATTGTGAATGCAATTGCATCCGAACCTGGCACTCGTCTTAACGTTTGTCGCTCGACTCTCACAATTATTTCAGCAGGATCTTCATAAAATGCCTGCTTTTCCTGCGTTAAAGCCAGATCGCTACAGGCTGTTAGAGACCAGCCTGTACGCGCGACAATCATTCCGTCTGCGATTCGATTCATAAAATTGCCTGGGCGTGGTTTCAGATCTTTTTCATAGCGCGGTACAGGTTCGTGTATCTCATCCAATGGGAGTCCCATTTTAGAAATGGGGTCCCAATGAGTCGGAAAGCAGACGCTGGCTGCTGTAAGAGTCCAAAGTTCAGAGATACGTTCCATCAGGCACACGTCTTCTTGTATTAGCCGCCCGCATCGGTCTATGGGATGCAATGAGTCGTCAAGCTCAGGCAGGGAAACCGACCGGTCATTCAACCAACTCTGAATTGTCTGCATTAGTTTTAGACTCGTTACTTCTGAACCGTTCAAGTGGTTCCCAACAGGTCCTCGTGCCTTTAGTAATAAATCTTCCTCTCTGCAGGCTTCGACTTGTAGCCATTCATTTTCTTCGATCGATCGCGTGTTCA
>PABN01000078.1 GCA_002699555.1 Dehalococcoidia bacterium | reverse complement strand
AAGGTTCAGTGCCATCTCTAGAACGTACTCTTATCGAATTCTAAATAGCCCTGAGTCGGATCCTTTTCTAGTTGACCGGGTTTGGCATATTCCTAGTCAATTGGACCTTAGTTCGATGCAGAAAGCTTCTTTACATTTAATTGGAGAACATGATTTCAGCTCTTTTTGTAAAAAACCTAAACTTAAATCTGGGGAGACCTTTTCTTTGGTACGTCAGGTTCATTCTGCAACATGGAATTTTCCAAATAAGAAGGATTTATTTTTTGAAATTTCTGCATCATCTTTTTGTCATCAAATGGTCAGGTCAATTGTTGGAACTCTTGTATCAGTTGGATTAGGAAAGATATCTCATGATTATCTACCTGAATTAATTGCTCTAGCTGATAGGCAAGCGGCTGCTGAAATAGCCCCACCACAAGGGTTAATTCTTCTTTCAGTCGAGTATTAAACGATATTTCTATTCTCACTGCAGTCTTGGGTTGCTGGCTCGAGAGTCGTCCCGTATCGTTATATGGCTGGGTTTGAGATTTTAGATTTCCCAAAAGTGTTATCGATTTATTAAATATTCATTACAGAGGTACTTAGTGTCTACTTATACGCCTAAAAAAGGCGACATTCAGAGAGCATGGCATCTTGTAGATGCGGACGGACTTGTTTTGGGACGTCTCGCGTCTGAAGTTGCGAAAATATTAAGAGGAAAGCATAAACCTACTTTCACACCCCATCAGGACACAGGGGACCATGTAGTGATCGTTAATGCTGACAAGGTGGTTCTTTCTGGTTCTAAGAGAACTGATAAAGCTGTTTACAGTCACTCTGGTTACCCAGGTGGTTTGAAAACTAAAGCCTATGGTGACTTATTGGTAGATAAACCTGAAGAAGCTTTGAGGATGACGATTGGTGGAATGCTTCCTAAGAACCGCCTCGGTCGTCAGATGTTAACAAAGCTAAAAATTTATAGCGGTATGGATCATCCTCATGATGCTCAAAAGCCACAACAATTAGAACTTGAGCATACGAGACAAAGAGGACCAAAAGAAATAAAACCAGCCGAACCAAAAGTGACTGAAGTAAAAGACTCAGAATTGAAAGAAGAGCCTCTGGACGAGAATAATTCTGAGATTGAAATGGATGCTCAAGAAAGTGTTTCATTGGGGGATTTAGGTTTAACGGAAGCAGTGGTTAAAAATCTTGCAGCAGGCGGTATTACAACAATAGAAGAGCTTGTGGGTAAAACCAGTGAGGATGTTTTAGGTATAGCAAAAATAGGTCCCAAGGCTGTTGAGCAGATCGTAGATGGTCTCAAAGATAATGGCTTTTCACTCAAGGAAATTTAGGAAGAGAATAAGATGACAGAACTTCTGATTCAATCAACTGGTCGACGTAAAGAATCTGTTGCCAGAGTGCGCCTTCGCGAAGGTAACGGCCGAATTTTGATAAATGGCAGAACAGCAGATGAATATTTTCCTTCAGAAAGCCATCGGTTGATATTTATGGAACCTTTGAGAGTCACTGGTAGCGAAGGAATCTATGATATTGATGCAACTCTTAATGGCGGAGGAATAAGCGGTCAAGCTGGGGCTTTACGTTTGGGTATTGCTCGTGCGTTAGAAGAATTAGAACCAGAGAGACGTAAATCTCTTAAGCAGGCTGGTCTTTTAACTAGGGATTCAAGAAAGAAAGAATCTAAGAAGTACGGTTTGAAGAAAGCTCGTAAAGCTCCACAGTATTCAAAGCGATAACGACAACACAGGGACTTGTTTATCCCTTACGATTGAGTGATGGCTCTAGTTTTCGGTACCGATGGAGTTCGCGGTCATTTTGGCAGCGAAATTGATGAAGAAAAAATTATTTCCTTAGGTATAGCCGCGTCGAAACATCTAAATGCAAAAAGAGTTTATTTGGGACGCGATACGAGAGAATCTAGCTTCGTTTTAGCATCGGCTTTGAAACAGGGATTAAATCATGGTGGTGTTGAAGTTATTTCTCTTGGGGTTGCCCCGACTCCAGAAGTTGCATATGTAGCGAAATTAGAAAATGCAGGAGGAGCTGTTATCTCGGCTTCTCATAACTCTTGGTCTGATAATGGGGTAAAACTATTCGGGCCAGGTGGTTTAAAAATTTCAGATTCGGTTCAAGATTTAATCCAAACTGACTGGGATAATGAGCAACGTGAGCGTCAAGTCGTTGAAACTCCTGAACTACAGGATGTAAATGATTACCGGTGGATTAAATCAGTAATTTCTTCTGCTAAGCAGGGTTGCTTTTCAGGTCAAAAAATAGTTGTAGATTGCGCTAACGGTGCAACTGTTAACAAGGCGGCNACTATCTTCAAAGAGCTTGGAGCCACAGTNCTAGAAATTAGTTCAAATCCNGATGGTAGGAATATTAANGATGATTGTGGGAGCAATAATCCACAAAATTTGATCAAAGAAGTTTTGTCGAGNGGCTCAGATATTGGTTTCGCATTTGATGGAGATGGGGATCGAGTTGTTGCAGTAACNTCTGANGGATCTTTNCTTGATGGTGANCACTTACTNGNGATCTGTGCCATNGACCGTTTTNAACGTGGATTACTNAAAGGTTCTTCAGTTGTTGTAACNCCAATGGCGAATTTAGGAATGAGAAACACTCTTTCTGGTATAGGAATTTCGCTTCATGAGGTTCCCGTGGGGGATAGAAACATATTAGAAGCTTTAGAGAAAAATGATTGGCTTCTGGGAGGGGAGCAATCGGGTCACATAATCTTTAGAGATTTGTCAACAACAGGTGATGGTGTTTTAACAGGCGTCCAGACGTTATTGGCTTTAAATAGAGAGAGTAAAATATTAACTGACTCAAAAACGATTTTCTCTAAAGTTCCTCAAGTCTTAATAAACGTTCCTGTTGACTGTAACGCCGAACAGATTATTAACGAGATTAAAGATGAAATCAATGTTGCATCTATGGAACTTGGAGATGGTGGACGGATTTTAGTCAGACCATCAGGTACAGAACCTTTAGTGAGAGTGATGGTTGAAACTTTGGATCCCGCTTTAGCAAACAGTATTGCTGAACATCTTGCAAATCTTGTGACACGAAAAGATCAACGCTTTCTATAGCCGCGAACAACACTTGAAAAAGAGATCGTAGAATTGGATTAGACAGTTATTTTTAAAAATTCCATTGTTTAGAGAAAGGGAGGGTGTTAGATGTGCGGCATAATAGCTGTGTTGCGACGTCCTTCCAGTAGAGAAGTTCCTGATTTAGTAGAACTTCTTGGCTTAGTAGAGTCAGTTTCAAACTCTTCTTCGTTAGAGGACTTAAATATGTTGAAAGAGCATGTGGAGTCTTTGGATTTTGTTAACTCGCAATTAAAGGGACTACCAGGTTTTTTGGCTTTATTTAATAATGAAAATCTTCTACCGGCAATTGAAACAAGTTTGGATCAACTTTTTGACTTTTTCCAAAATTCTGAAAACCAACTATCTTTATCCTCTGATGATGTCGAGGTCGCAAATGGTTTATCGTCAAGATTGCGTGACCTTGTATGGTCAATAAAAAATGATCGAATCAGTTCTTATAAAAAAGTTCTTAACTTAACTTCAAAGAAATTCACCCCAAGCCATCAAGGTTTTTCAGCGTTATTGTCTTTGCAGCAAGCCCTTTCAGGGTTGGATCGATTAGAGGTTCGTGGTCGAGATTCTGCTGGTTTGCAGATCTTGGTATGGGACCATGATTTAGGTGATGTAGAAATTCCTGAACATCGATTAAATGACTTTTTATTTCGATCAGGGTCAATTCGAAAATCTTCAAATGGTTCTTTGTTATTTGTCTATAAAACGGCTTCGGAAATCGGAGACTTAGGAGATAATACGGATGCATTAAGAGAATTGATTGCTTCAGATGATTTATTGGCTAAAGCCTTGTCTTCCAAGAGTGTGAAAGCAAACGTAGTTGGCCACACACGATGGGCAAGTGTCGGTTTAATTTCTGAATCAAATGCACATCCTGTCGAATCAATCGACACAGATGAAGGAGTCGTAACCATAGTTCAGAATGGTGATGTTGATAATTTCGCAGATTTAATAGCAAGTTTTGAATTGGGAATTCCGAATGGAATAACTACAGATGCAAGAGTAGTTCCTGAACTTTGGCAAAAAAATAAGATTAATGGAATCAACACCGAAGAGTCTTTTATAGAAGCAGTAAGGAACTTTGAAGGTTCAGTCGCGATTGCTGGAGTGGATGTTTCTAAACCAGAAAATATTTTTTTGTCAGTTAAAGGAAGTGGTCAATCCCTTTACGTTGGCTTAGCTGAAGATGCATATTTAGTTGCAAGTGAACCGTATGGCTTGGTCGAGATAACGAATCAATATTTGAGGGTTGATGGTGAAGAACTGATCAATGAATCCAATGAAAAAGGCCAAGTAATTAGATTAGAGATGAATTCGGCGGGCACTCTTGAAGGCATTATTAGAAAAACTTTTGCATCTGATGAAGTAAAAGTGCGAGAAGAAGATCTCTCACAGACTGAAATAAGCACAAGAGATATAGATCGAGGGTCTTATAAACATTATCTTTTAAAAGAAATTGAAGAGTCACCGTTATCAGTCAGGTCTACTCTTAGAGGGCGGTTAGTTAAAGGAGAAAATGAAGAGTTCGATGTCAGAATAGGAAATGAAACTCTTCCAGACCAATTAAAACTAGATTTAAAATCCGGAAAAATAAGAAAGATCTTTGTTATCGGTCAAGGGACCGCTGCGGTAGCTGCAAAAGCAGCAGCAACTGCGATTTCAAGTCAATTGAATAAAACAGAAATTAATGTAAAAGCTAAGCCGGCAACCGAACTGTCAGCATTCGATTTGACCCCTGATATGTCCAATACGCTTGTAGTCGCCATCAGTCAGTCAGGCACTACGACCGACACCAATCGGACAGTTGAATTGGTTAGAGCTAGAGGCGCAAAAGTGATCGCCATAGTAAATCGTCGAAACAGTGATTTGACTGATCGTGCCGATGGTGTTTTGTACACATCTGATGGGCGCGACATAGAGATGAGTGTTGCATCGACAAAGGCCTTTTATAGCCAAGTAGTAGCTGGTTATCTTTTAGCCTTCGCTATAGCTGAAGTTGTTTCTGAAAATAAAAACTCTGACAGAGAAGCAATTCTTGAGGCTCTTGATTCTTTGCCCGAAGCAATGGAAGAGTTATTGGAATTACGTGGACATATCTCAAAACTAGCTAATCAATTCGCACCACCAAATCGTCATTGGGCGATCGTCGGAAGTGGCGGAAATGTAATTGCTGCAGAAGAAATAAGAATAAAACTTTCTGAACTTTGTTATAAGTCAATTGCTTCGGATGTAATTGAGGACAAAAAACATATCGATCTTTCTTCGGAACCGATGATTCTCGTATGTGCCAATGGAATTACAGGTTCAACAATTGACGATATAGCTAAGGAGGTAGCAATATTTCGAGCACATAAAGCTGCACCCATTGTTATAACCGATTCGAAACCAAATAAATTTCCTGATGCTCTTGATGTTATTTCTGTTCCTTCAACTCATCCGTATTTAGCTTTTGTCCTCGCTACTATGGCTGGTCATCTTTTTGGGTATGAGGCTGCATGTTCTATTGATAGCCAAGCTCAGCCCTTGCGCGTCGCACATGCAGCGATTGAAAAACTTACAAACGAACGTCTCACATCACAGAGTCTTCTTTCAAATGATGAGATTTTAAATCATTTACGTGAAGATATTCGTAAAGTTTCAAACTTCTTTTTTGATGAATTACGTAATGGGCGTTTAAATGGCCACTTGGAGGCATCAACGTCAGTACGTTTAGCTTCTCTTTTGCGTTATTCACTGGGTGAGATACCTCTTGACTTGTATCAAATTGAGTTTGGAAGAGTTGGAACACCGTCTTTAGTAATAGACGAATTAGCTAAAGCCCTGGTACTAGCAATTGAAGAGTTAACAAGACCGGTTGACGCTATAAAACATCAAGCTAAAACTGTAACCGTTGGAATTTCCCGTAGTGATGAGAATTTGTTGAATGTTCCCTTGGTTGAAAGAGTCTTAGAGGCAGGGACTTCACGTGATTGCATTAGTTATGAGACTTTGAAATTATTGGTGAGTTTAGATACGGCAATTGATGAAGTCACTGGGTATACCCGTTACCGGATCAGCGGGTCGGATACGGATAATCCGACTTTAACAATTGTTGACAGAGACGGTGTTTCGGTAGGAATACAGTCACGCGTAGAACGAGATCTTGAATTAAAGGGGACTAAGCATATGGTTGCAGCAAGTAAAAAAGTTTTACTAACCAAGGGGCTTAGAGATGAAAGAACAATCTTGTTAATTCCAGAAGTCAAAGATGGTGAGACTACTGGAATCAATTTGCTTCACATTTCTTTACATAAACATTTAAGTATTGAAGATATAAGAACAGTTTTAACCGGTTATCACAACCGTTATGAATCTATTCAAGACGCAGTTCGAGAAACTGAGCCAGCTTTTAGAGACGATTTTCTTTCTGAGCAAAGTGTTGAAGAATTGTTAATCGACTCGGTTGATTTAGTCGCTGAAAGATTAAGACGGTTTAATTAATGGTTAATGGGTGATTTTGTCATGATAGGAATTGGAGTCGATCTGGTTGACGTAGAAAGATTTCGTCGAGTTCTCTCGCGCACTCCTGGGATTGTTTCTAGACTTTTTCGGCCTTCAGAACGTGAATATGCTGAAAAAGCCGCTGATCCTGCACAACGATATGCAGCGAGATTTGCTGTTAAGGAAGCAACACTTAAATCTTTGGGTTTGGGTCTAGGTTCAATGCCCATGTACGACATTGAAGTTTTGCGAGAGCCTTCAGGACAACCAACTCTGTGTTTGCATGGGAAAGCATTTTTGCGATCGGAAGAAGCAGGCGTGACTCGTTGGGAGCTTTCAATTACTCATACTGATAATTCGGCTCTCGCAACAGTGGTCGCGTTATGAGATTCTTTACCTTGAAAGCAGTTCTGTTTTGATTCCAATTGCAGGTATCGAGGAGATGCGAGAGATTGACATATCTTCACCATGCTCTACAGAGGTTTTAATTGAAAGAGCGGGAGCAGCTGTGGCGCGTTCAGCTTTAAAAGAACTGGGTGGAGCTTACGGGCGCAGGGTGATAGTTGTCGCAGGGAAAGGTTCCAATGGAGAAGATGGAAAAGTGGCAGCTCAAAGGTTAAAAAGACGAGGTGTGCGTGTTCAACTTATCAAAGCTGATGAAACTCCCAAAGAATTGCCAGATGTGGATCTGGTTATCGATGCTGCATATGGAACTGGTCTAAAGAGACCATATGAAGCTCCTAAGACAAATTCCACTGTATTGTCTGTTGACATTCCTTCAGGAGTTGATGGGCATACAGGTCGTTCTATTGGGAGGCCTTTTAAAGCAAAAAAAACTTTGACTTTTAATGCACTTAAACCAGGGCATATTTTTTTAGATGGTGTTTGCCTAAGCGGAGACTTGGAAGTAGTAGATATTGGCCTAGACACCTCTTCTTTATCCTGTGGTTTAGTAACTGATAGTGATGTATCTGCTTGGATACCAGCTAGATCCAATGATTCACATAAATGGAAATCAGCTTGCTGGGTGATTGCAGGCTCTGAAGGGATGGGGGGAGCAGCGATATTGACAGCGACTGCTGCACAAAGGGCAGGAGCAGGTTATATTCGATTTTCTTCCCCTGAAATTGAGATTCCAGAAATTCCATTAGAAGCAGTTTCGTTTCCTGCTGAAACTGATTTGTCGATAGATGAAAATGAGATCAGTCGTTTTAAATCATTTGTAATTGGCCCAGGTCTCGGAAGAAATCCTGCTTTGCTTAATGGGGTAAAAGAGTTGGTCAGTAGATTAAAATGTCCAGTTGTGCTCGATGGAGATGCTCTTCATGCATTTGACAAGAATGACTTTCCTAGCAAATCTCAAATAGTCATCACCCCTCACGAAGGCGAATTTGAAAAAATAATGGGTGAAAAACCAGTACTTGATCGTATATCCGCTGTCAGAAAGTGTGCAAAAGAAACTGGTGCTGTTGTTCTTCTGAAAGGGCCTACAACAGTTGTTGCAGATCCAAAAGGAAACACGCGAATTGTAAATTCAGGAGATCAAAGGTTAGCTACTGCCGGTTCGGGAGATGTTTTAGCAGGAATTATTGGAGCTTTCTTAGCAAGGGGAGCGGGGCTTCTAGAAGCGGCTTCTTCCGGAGCCCACATTCATGGTCGTCTTCTAGGTCGTTTGCCTTCAACAGGAGTTGCAGCAAATGATTTAGTTAATTGTTTAATCGAAACCCTTGTTGATATAGGGATTGATAGAGAGCTTGGAGTTTCTGATGAGACCAACCTGGGCTGAAATTGATTTAGAAATTATTTCAAAAAACACTTCTATTTTCTCTGAGCTATTAGACAATTCGACAGAGCTTTGTGCTGTTGTTAAAGCCGATGGGTATGGTCATGGCGCTACAGAAGTGGCAAAAAAAGTTCTGGCTTCAGGTGCTACTTGGCTTGCAGTAGCTTTTGTAGAAGAGGCAGCTGCCCTACGAAGAGAAGGTATCGAAGCGCCTATTCTTATACTCTCAGAACCACGTCCAAATGAAATGGAAGAAGTTGTAAAACTTGGTGGGGTCCGGCCCACCATCTACACAAGAACAGGGGTTGAAGCATTTTCTTCTGTCGCCTCTAAACAAGCTCCAGTGCATCTGAAAGTTGATACTGGAATGCATCGAGTTGGGGTTAGAGCAAACGAAATCATTGAGTTGGTTAACTATATGGTCGAGTCAGAAATTGAATTAGAAGGTGTTTTCACTCATTTCGCATTAGCAAGTACACCGAAAGACCCTTTCAATAAGATCCAAATAGAACTTTTTGATCGAGTATTAGAGGAGCTTGCTGACGCTGGACATGTTCCACAGTTGACACATCAAGCTAATACTGCTGCGACTTTAGAATGGCCTGAAACTCACCGCTCACTGGTTCGTGTTGGCATAGGACTTTACGGGGCTGAGCCCTCAAAATTTTTTACTGAGAGATTTAATGAGCTTGGGCTAAAACCTGCTGTTTGGCTGCGTAGCGAAGTGAGTTATTTACAAACAGTGGAAAGTGGAGAAGGAGTCGGTTACGGACATAGATGGAGGGCAAGCGAAAATACTCGAATAGCAACAATTCCAATCGGTTATGCTGATGGAATTTTTAGAGGCTGGTGGGATGGTGGTGAAGTTCTTATCGGAGGAACTCACTGGCCGATACGTGGCGTCGTAACAATGGATTCACTAATTGCTGAAGTTGATGAATCAATTGAAGTTGGAGATGAGGTTGTTTTATTAGGAGCACAGGGAGACAGTGTCTTAGCGGTTTCTGATGTAGCAGAACTATTAGGAACAATAGGGCATGAAATCCTAACCTCGCTAGGAGCTAGAATTCCCCGAAGGTATTAAGCCTTATGGCAACAAAATTAAAGGTCTTACTTCTCGAACCATTTCATAGCGGTTCTCATCAGGCGTGGGCTGAGGGTCTTATAAATCACACTCGGCATGAAATCTCCCTTATTTCGCATCCCGGCTCTTTTTGGAGATGGCGAGTAAGAGGATCTGCTTTGACTATGGCTGAAAAAACACAAGAGTTAGTTAATGAGAAAGGTAAGCCAGACGTCGTACTGGCAAGTGGGATGATTGATCTAGCAGCATGGTTGGGCTTCACGAAACGTTTTATAGGAGATCCACCAGTTGTTTTGTACCAGCACGAAAACCAACTCACATATCCTGTGCCTTCAGGTAAATCTCCAGATAATTCTATGAAGTTCGTTAATTGGAAGAATATGGCTATTGCCGATCAAATTTGGTTCAACTCTAATTTTCATAGAGAAAGTGTTAAAGAAGCTTTGCCAGAATTCCTTAAAAATGTTCCTGACATGTCGCATTTGCACCTTTTGGAGCAAGTAACTGAAAAGATGCAGGTTGTGCCTGTAGGTGTTGAACTATCAGAAATCGCATTTTCAGATACTGTTCAGAACCCTCCTTTGGTCTTATGGAACCATCGTTGGGAGTATGACAAGGATCCCGAAGCTTTTATTACATCTTTAAGAAAACTTCATGAAGAAGGTATTCAATTTAATTTTGCAGTAACTGGAGAAAGTTCTCCTCAAGATCCTGACGCAATAAAGTCGCAATTTGGAAAATTAAGCGAATTTATATTTAGTTCAGGTCATTTACCAAGGAGTAAATACATATCTTTGCTCTCTAAAGCAGACGTGGTAGTCAGTTCTTCAATGCATGAGTTTTTTGGAATTTCTATAGTTGAGGCTCTATCAGCAGGGGCGATTCCAGTTTTACCTAAGCGACTTAGCTATCCAGAAATTGTGCCTGAACAGTGGCATGATTTTGTCTTTTATCAGAGCGAAGAGATGACAGAGCGTTTGCGAGAAGTTTTAAATGATATAGAAAATTGGAAAAAAAATGTTGCTGGCTTAGGGGAAGCTATGAGACGTTTTGATTGGGTAAATGTAATCAAGTTTTATGACGACAAGTTAGAAGAGATTTTTATCGATGCTTGTTAAATTTTTTAGTAGGGCCACTTATGGAAAGTAGTTGCGTAATTGAAGCGCGTGTAGTTCCACGAGCACAAGAACAAAAAATTTTATTTAAAGGTGGAATTATCAAGATAAGGATTACAGAAGCTCCGATCGAAGGAAAAGGAAATGAGGCTGTTTGTCGAATATTGGCAAACAGTTTAAAAATTCCAAAATATTTGATTTCAATTCGTTCAGGCCATAAATCAAAAAATAAGAGAGTCTTAATCGAGGGTCTTTCTGAGTATGAAGTGAAGAAACGTTTAAGCAAATTAGCTGACTAAATCAAATGGGATGTACCGTCGATAGATGAAGTTGCCAATTGAAGAGATAAAAGTAGGCCATTGGACTGACACAGAAGCTAGGACAGGCTGCACAGTTATTAGATTTCCGAAAGGTGTTGTCGCTTCGGGTGAAGTTAGAGGAGGGGCGCCTGCTACTAGGGAGTTTGAATTACTGTCTCCCGAACGAACAGTTGAGAACGTTGATGCTGTAGTGATCTCAGGAGGTTCTGCATTCGGTCTTGCGTCTGCTATTGGTGTTGTTGAATTCTTAGAGGAATTAGACGTAGGTTTTCGAACTCCACAAGGTGCTGTTCCGATAGTTGTGGGTATGTCTTTATATGACTTAGGGGTGGGCGATTCATCCATTCGACCAGGTCCGAATGAGGGCAGAATTGCTTGTTTAGACGGCGAAAGCAATAAGAAGGAAATACCAACTGGGCGAGTTGGTGCTGGCACCGGAGCAACTACAGGAAATTGGCGCGGTAAAGAGAATTTAAGTTATGGCGGCATAGGGATTGCTTCAGCTGAAGTTGAAGGTGTAATCGTTTGTTCTTTGTTTGCAGTGAATGCGGCAGGGGATGTTGTTAATGAAGAAATTTCTGAGTCTTTCATCAAAGAGAGTTTTGGATTCTCTGAAATGGAAGAATCCGTAAAGACAACTGAACTGATGAATACAACTCTCGGAGTTGTTATGACAAATTTGTCTCTTACAAAGACTGAATGTTTTCTGCTATCTCAATCAAGCCATGATGGTATTGCGCGTTCTATCTTTCCAGCGCATACCAGAATGGATGGCGATGCTGTCGTAGCGGTATCTACAAAAAAATTGGATTCCGATTCCCGTAAATTCGATATAGCAAGAGCCTTAAGTGTATTTGTTACTGAGAAAGCTATTCGTCAAGCCTGTGTTTAATCCCATTCTGTAGTGCTTTAAAATAGATAGTCTTTTGATGTGTATAAAAAGATAAATCTGATTTCAAAAGAAGTTTCAGAATGCACAAAGTGTTCTCTCGTTAAACACCGAAAGCAACCTGTTTTTGGAACAGGTTCTGTAAACGCAGACTTAATGTTCGTCGGTGAGGCTCCTGGTGCTGAAGAAGATCGTTTGGGCGTCCCTTTTGTCGGTCGTTCAGGAAAACTTTTAGATAACCTTTTGTTAGAAGAAATGAACATGGATCGTTCAGAGTGTTATATCGCTAACGTAGTGAAATGTCGACCGCCTGGGAATAGAGATCCAAAATTAGAGGAAATAGAGTCATGCCGACCTTTTCTTGAAACACAATTGGAGATAATTAAACCAAGAGTAATAATTACTCTTGGAAATTTTTCCACCAGACTTCTTTTGAATACAAAAATTGGAATAACAAAATTAAGAGGGGAAGTATATGAATATTTGGGTTGCACCCTGATTCCTACTTTCCATCCTGCGGCGGCTCTTAGAGGGCGAGTAGGTGTCATTGAAAACATGAGAACTGATCTTCGCAAAGCAAAGGAAATTATTAATGGTTGAAGAAGAAGCAAATCTGACACCAGCTATTTCGGTCAGAACATCTTCAGTTGAAGAAACACGTGATTTGGCATCGTTATTGAAAAAAGTTTTCAAAGCAGGGGACGTAGTTGTTTTGTCTGGCGATTTAGGTGCTGGGAAAACTGCGTTTACTCAAGGTTTAGGTTTGGCTTTAGGTATTGAGAATCCGATCACTTCTCCAACTTTTACTCTCGCCAATAGATATGACGGAGAGCTCACTTTAAATCATCTTGATGTTTATCGTTTAGAGCATCTTCAAGAAGTTGAAGAGCTTGGTTTGTCAGAACTAATAGATAGTAACTCTTTGACTGTAATTGAATGGGGGGATGTGATCTCTTCAGTTCTGACAGAGGGTTATTTGGAAATTAGTTTAAATCTTGGTGAGGAAATAGGTGATCGTATTGTCGATTTCAGACCTATAGGTCATAAATGGTTAGAGAGAGAGTCTGAATTGGTTAGTCTTGTGTCGTCTTTCTCCACACAAACTAGAGGATAACGATGCTGATTCTTGCTATTGAAACTGCTAGCTCTCAAGCAGGTTGTGCCATCGGTGGCCATGAGGGGGTATTAGCATCAGCACACACCGGTATTAATGGAAGACACGCTGAAAGTATTTCTCCACAAATAGCGTTTATTAAAGACCAAGCTGGGATTAATTATTCTGAACTTGGTGCTATTGCAGTTGACGTAGGACCAGGTCTGTTTACGGGATTAAGAGTGGGTATAGCAACAGCAATTTCCATTGCACATGCTTTATCTTTGCCTGTAATTGGAATTTCAAGTTTGGACTTACTTGCTTTTCCAGCCAGATGGACAAGTCGATTGATTGTTTCGGTAATGGATGCGAGGCGGGGAGAATTATTTACTGCTCTATTTCGACGAGTCCCGGGAGGAATTCAAAGAGTTCGTGACGCAAATGTGTGCACAGCAGAAGATTTGGCTGCTGAAATACAAACTTTTGATGAGCCAAGTTTGCTCGTAGGCGATGGAGCACTTCGTTATGCAGAGGTTTTTGAGAGTCTTGGGCGGGTGGAACTAGCGGAACAAGGATTGGCGCACCCTAGTGCACGCGCAATGGTTCAACTCGCTCATGCTCGTGCAATGCGTGAAGAGTTTGTCAAACCATGGGATCTTGAACCTATTTATTTACGTAAGCCTGATGCGGAAATTAATTGGTCAACTAGAAATGATTCGAAATGAACGTAGTGGTTGAAGAAATAGAAATCAGAGATGCTGTTGAGGGTGACCTTGGGGAAATATTATTAATTGACGGCTTAGTTTTTTCGACTACATGGTCTCCTAGTTTTTTAC
The DNA here is from genome assembly GCA_002699555.1 of Dehalococcoidia bacterium. GTDB lineage: Bacteria > Actinomycetota > Acidimicrobiia > Acidimicrobiales > MedAcidi-G1 > MedAcidi-G1. Next base: position 7,594 of record PABN01000078.1, on the reverse strand, counting down.
GGCAACAACTATGTTCTGAAAAACATTCACACAGAATCATAGAAAAAGCGGGAAAAATTGTAGGACATTCTGGTTTGATGAGACTTCACGATGAAGGGCATATAACAACGATGGCAGTAAGTCCCAACAGTCAAGGTTTTGGATTAGGACGTTTATTATTAGCTGATCTTTGTAGTTCAGCAATTTCGTTAAGTCTTGTAGCGATCACCCTTGAGGTAAGAGTCGGGAACACGAGGGCCCAAAGCCTGTACCAAAAGTTTGGTTTTGTACCTGCTGGAGTTCGTCCCAATTATTACAGTGACACAGGTGAAGATGCTTTGATTATGTGGCTGGATGATTTATTTGATGAAAAAGTCCAAGAAACTATTGAAGAAACTAACAAAAAGTTATTACAGGTAAAGGTGAAAAATGGCTGAACTTATATTGGGGATCGAAACCTCTTGCGACGAAACTGCAGCAGCAGTGGTGGAATCTTCTAAGTTGATACGTTCTTCAATAGTTAGTAGCCAGATCCATTTGCATGAAAGATTTGGCGGTGTAGTACCCGAAATAGCTAGTAGGGCTCATGTTGAGTTGATGGTCCCAGTAGTTGCAGAGGCTTTAGTCGCTGCTGGAGTGGAGGGTGATCAAATTGAAGCAGTTGCAGCAACAGCAGGTCCAGGTCTTGTGGGATCATTATTGGTGGGAGTTAGCTCAGCTAAAGCTTTGGCAACAGTTTGGGATGTTCCGTTTATTGCTGTTAATCACTTAGAAGCACATTTGTACGCATCGTTTTTAGAAGATCCGGATCTTAAATTACCGCTTGTTTTTTTACTAGTTTCCGGGGGCCACACGTTGCTTGTATTAATGGAAGAGCAAGGTAAATATCGTGTGTTGGGTTCGACACTCGATGATGCAGCTGGCGAGGCTTTTGACAAGGTAGCCCGATATTTAGGACTTGGTTATCCAGGAGGTCCAGCTATTGATAATTTATCTTTAGACGGAGATAGAACAGCTTTTAAATATCCACGTTCTTTGGTGCAAGAAAATCCTGCAACTTTGCCAGATGATAGAAGGTTTGCTTTTTCTTTTAGTGGATTAAAGACGGCTGTAGTGAATCATGTTCGTTCAAATCCTGATGCGGCTACAGAAGACGTTGTGGCATCTTTCCAAGAAGCAGTGGTAGATGCATTAGTTACGAAACTCAAATGGGCGCTTGAATCGACAGGGGTTGAGGCAGCTTGTCTAGGTGGCGGAGTAGCAGCTAATTCACGTTTACGGGAGAGATTTATGGAAGTTTGTGATTCAACAGGGGTTAAAGGGTGTCTTCCCTCAAGGGCTATGTGTACAGACAATGCTGCCATGGTTGCAGCTGCTGGATACTGGAGGCTTAAAAAAATGGGTCCAAGCCCTTTAAATACAGGTGTAGACCCGAATTTAGGCTTGGTTTAAGCCTGATACATAAGTTTTGCTTATAAACAGGCGAAAAATGTTGGAATTACACACATTTTAGACGTATCGTTAGCAGTCGAATAAAGAGAGTGCCAAAAAGGATTGTTGTTCAATTCATGAATTTTGGCCTATCTAAGAAACAAAGAATCGGAGTTTTCTATGAACCTTCAGCCTCTTGAGGATCGTATTGTGGTCCGCCCTGGCGAATCAGAAGAGACCACTGCAAGTGGTCTTGTTATACCTGATACAGCAAAGGAAAAACCACAAACTGGTGAAGTGCTAGCAATTGGGCCTGGCAGACGCAGTGAACAGAGCGGAGAGCTAATACCAATGGAAGTTGGTGTAGGCGACACTGTTGTTTACAGCAAATATGGCGGAACCGAGATAGCCGCAGAGGGTGAGGATCTATTGATTCTTAACGCTCGCGACGTTCTTGCGGTTGTTAAGTAGGTCCAAAAAATGTCGAAAATTTTAAAGTTTGATGAAGAGGCTCGCCGTGGCCTTGAAGCAGGTGTCAATAAATTAGCTGATGCCGTAAAAGTTACACTTGGGCCAAAGGGACGAAATGTAGTTCTCGATAAAAAATTCGGAGCACCTACTATTACCAACGACGGAGTTTCCATTGCTAGAGAAGTTGAACTTGAAGACAGCTTTGAAAATATGGGTGCCCAGTTAGTAAAAGAAGTTGCAACGAAGACAAATGATATTGCAGGAGACGGTACGACCACCGCTACTGTTCTGGCGCAAGCCCTTGTTCGCGAAGGATTAAGAAATGTTGCGGCAGGAGCTAATCCAATGAGCTTAAAAAAGGGTATCGAAAAGGCAGTGTCTGCAGCAGTAGAAGCTATAGCGGACCAGTCAGTTCGAGTTGATGACTCAAAAGATCAGATCGCAAATGTGGCAGCTATTTCAGCTGCCGATGCTGCTATCGGAGAAGTCATTGCTGAAGCAATTGACAAGGTAGGTAAAGACGGTGTTGTAACTGTCGAAGAGTCAAATACCTTTGGTATGGATCTTGATTTTGTTGAAGGCATGCAGTTCGATAAGGGGTATCTGTCACCATATTTTGTAACTGACCCTGAAAGACAAGAAGCAATTTTGGAAGATCCTTATTTGCTATTCAACCAAGGGAAGATTTCTTCCGTTCAAGATCTTTTACCTTTGCTTGAAAAAGTCATGCAAACTGGAAAGACCTTGTTGATCATCGCTGAAGATGTCGAAGGTGAAGCATTGGCAACTCTAGTGGTTAACAAGATACGTGGAACCTTTAATTCAGTAGCAGTTAAAGCTCCTGGGTTTGGTGAGAGACGCAAAGCAATGTTGGAAGACATGGCTGTTCTCACTGGAGGACAGGTTGTTAGCGAGGAAGTCGGTCTAAAAATAGAAGGCGTAAGCCTCGACATGTTGGGCACTGCTAGAAAAGTTGTAATCACTAAAGATGACACAACGATTATTGAAGGTGCGGGTGAAGCATCAGCTGTCGAAGGAAGAATCGCTCAGATAAAACGTGAAATTGATGAGACAGATTCTGATTGGGACAAAGAGAAACTGCAGGAACGTTTAGCTAAATTAGCTGGCGGTGTAGCAGTTGTTCAGGTTGGAGCTGCTACTGAAGTGGAGCTTAAAGAAAAGAAGCACAGGATAGAAGATGCTCTTTCAGCGACACGTGCAGCTATAGAAGAAGGAGTTGTCGCCGGAGGCGGCACTGCTCTACTTCGCTCACGTTCAGCTATTGAGTCTGTAATAAGTGATCTTGAAGGAGACGAAGAAACAGGAGCAAGAATTGTTCATGTTTCTCTCGAAGCTCCAGCAAGGCTTATAGCAGATAACGCCGGTTTTGAAGGCGCTGTTAAGGTTAGAGAAATTGAGATGGCTTCGGGTTCAACAGGCTTGAATGCGGCAACTGGAGAATTAGTTGATCTAGTTGAAGCTGGAGTAATTGATCCAGCAAAGGTCACTCGAGCAGCCTTGCAGAATGCTGCTTCAATCGCAGCACTTCTATTAACAACTGAAGCATTAGTTGCTGACAAGCCAGAGCCAGAACCAGCAATGCCTGGTGGCGGAATGGATCCCATGGGCGGCATGGGCGGCATGGGCGGCATGATGTAACAGTTCTTATAACTGTTTTACTTCTGGCCGGGCATATGCCCGGCCAGAAGTGTTTTACGGCGAAGGTAGTCTTGATTGATGGAACCACAAAAAAACCAACGTGGTGGTATGCAAGTAATTCCGCGTCCTGAGTCTTGGCGTTTGGGAAATGTTTCGCCGTGGTTTGAATCTGAAGATAAAAAAATTGAACTTGCACGAGTGGTAGCTGCATTAACAAATCGTGTCCCATCGGGCATAAGAGGAAGAATCCCTACAGGTGAGGAACGAGATGCTGCAGTGCTTGTAGGCATTTATGATGAGCATAACCCGCATTTAATACTCACTAGAAGATCAAAAAATCTAAGCTCCCATAGGCATGAGGTTTCTTTTCCTGGAGGCCGGGTCGAAGATTCCGATCATGATTTATGGACAACGGCATGCCGTGAATCTAATGAAGAAATAGGAATTCAAACAGAAGGATTAAACCCTCTCGGTCGTTTAGACCCCATAGTTACAGTGGGCAGTAGAAGTCTCATACATCCATTTGTAACGATTCTTCCAGAAGTACCTAACTTGCAACCAAATCTCTCCGAAGTTGAAAAAATATTACATGTACCAGTGAGTGAACTCCTACTAGATGAAGTCTGGCGCGAAGAAGAGTGGGAGCTTCCCAATGGCTGGGTTTCTATTACCTTCTTCGAACTTGAGGGTGATACTGTTTGGGGAGCAACTGCTTTGATGATTCGACAACTTTTGACACTTTCTTTAGGTTTGGTTGACAATCTCGGAAGGTTTCCTAAAGAAGAATCTGAGAACAGGAAGAAGTTACAATGACAACAAAACCTCCAAAACATTTCACTTCAGACGAGTTTCGAGAAATGGGCCATTCGGCGATTGATTGGATAGCCGATTACCTTGAACACCTCGAAGAGCGACCAGTTGCACCTGACGTCAAACCAGGTGATGTGAGAGCATCGCTACCAGAAAGAGCCCCAGAAGCACCTGAACCTTTTAGTGACTTGCTAGATGATGTAAATAGCCTCATTGCGCCAGCTATAACCCATTGGCAGCATCCAGGATTTTTTGGTTATTTTTCTTGTAACTCATTAGCACCAGCAATATTAGGAGAGCTGCTTTCAGCCGGATTTGGTATCAACGGCATGCTTTGGTCAACTAGCCCAGCTGCTACAGAACTTGAAACTCACATGCTTGATTGGCTTCTAGACCTATGTGATTTACCTGACTGTTTTAGATCAGATGGAAAAGGCGGCGGCGTAATTCAAGACTCTGCTTCGTCAGCTTCGTTGTGTGCCATTTTAGCGGCACGTGATCGTTCAGGAGGAGCTTTAGAACTTCCAAAACTTGTTGCCTACACTTCCACTCAGGCTCATTCATCAATTGAGAAAGATGTAAAGATCGCTGGCTTTTCTCCGGATCAACTAAGGAAAGTAGAAGTTGATGAAAACTTTGCGATGGATCCAGAAGAATTGCAACGACTGATAAATGAAGATAAAGAAAATGGTCTAATCCCTTGCTTCATATCAGCAACCATTGGCACCACTTCATCAGGAGCGGTTGATCCGATACCTGCGGTAGCTGGAATAGCGAATGAGGAAGGCGCTTGGTTGCATGTCGACGCAGCATGGGCTGGATCTGCAGCAGTATGCCCTGAATACCGTGGTTTGTTGGAAGGGATAGATAAAGCAGATAGCTATGCTTTCAATCCCCACAAGTGGCTTCTAACCAATTTTGATTGCACTGCCTTTTATGTAGCGGATTCAAAACCACTAGTCGACTCACTTTCGATAGTGCCAGAGTATTTAAGAAATCCTGCAAGTGAAGCCGGAGAAGTCATCGATTATAGGGATTGGCAGGTTCCGTTAGGTCGAAGGTTTAGGTCTTTGAAGCTTTGGTTTGTTTTGCGAAGCTACGGGGCTGAAGGATTAAGATCGCATATAAGACATCATGTAGAAGCAGCTGAAAGTTTCGCTGAACGCGTAGCGGAACATCCGAAATTAGCTTTGACGGCTCCAGTTTCACTTTCACTTGTTTGTTTCAGTCATATAGATGGTGATGATGCTACGAAAGCATTACAAGAAGCTTTGAACTCAACGGGTGAAGTTTTACTCACGCACACGGTGTTGGATGGCAAGCACGTTTTACGACTATCAGTTGGTGGCACATGGACTACATCTACTCATGTCGAAAGAGTTTCAGAGTTAATTGATGAGATTCTTAGTTAACGATGAGTAGTAATATTTTCGGCACTGCTGGATCGGATAAACGGATTCTTGTTGTTGATTTTGGGGCACAATATGCGCAACTTATTGCTCGTCGAGTTAGAGAATCTAATGTTTACAGTGAAATAGTTTCACACGAATTAGATGCAGAAAGTTTCGCTGATCTTAAACCTGCGGGAATTATTTTTTCTGGCGGCCCGACGTCTGTAAATGTAGAAGGGGCCCCAAAAATTGATCCAGCTATCTATGAGCTTGGAGTGCCGATTTTGGGGATCTGTTATGGGGCACAACTAATAGCTCAACAAAATGGTGGTTTAGTTGAGGGTAACGAAAAAGGAGAATACGGAAGAACAGTTGTGAATGTAAATCAGGCAGGAATTCTCCTGTCCGATTTCGAAACTTCCACACAACAAGTGTGGATGAGTCATTTTGACTCGATTACTAGTCCCCCAGAAGGGGCTGCGGTAATTGCTTCATCAGATGGGTCGCCTGTCGCTGTGTTTGAAGAACCAAATAAAGGTCTTTTTGGAGTTCAGTTCCATCCAGAAGTTCACCACACTCCTTGTGGTCAAGACTTGCTGAGACGTTTTATCCACGATGTTTGTGGATGTCCTAATGATTGGAACATGGCTTCTGTGGTTGAATCGTCAGTTGCGGGAATAAAAGAAATTGTTGGAGAAAAAAAGGCTATATGTGGATTATCAGGCGGAGTTGATTCTGCTGTGGCAGCGGCTTTGGTGCATAAAGCAATTGGTGATCAGTTGACTTGTGTTTTCGTTGACACAGGGTTAATGAGAGCGGGAGAAGCCCAACAGGTTGTCGACACTTTTGAAAGTTCACAAGGCATTGAACTTATTCACGTTAAAGCAGCGGAAAGGTTTTTTGAACAGTTAGAAGGGGTAGTAGACCCTGAGCAAAAAAGAAAAATCATAGGAGAACTCTTCATTCGTTTATTCGAAGAAGCGGCAGCGGGAATCGAAGAAGCACACTTCCTCGTGCAAGGTACTCTGTACCCGGACGTTATTGAATCTGGGACAAGCGAAGCCGCACGAATAAAAAGCCATCACAACGTCGGTGGGTTACCTGAAGATATGGACTTTGAGTTGATTGAACCATTAAGGAATCTGTTCAAAGACGAAGTAAGAGAAGTTGGGAGAGAATTAGGTCTACCGGACGAGATAGTGAAACGGCAACCTTTCCCAGGACCTGGGTTAGCGGTAAGAATTATCGGCGAGATAAATAGCGAAACGGTAGAAACCGTCCGCGCTGCAGATCTCATAGTCAGAGAAGAAATTGATAAAGCCGATTTAGAAGAAGAAGTGTGGCAAGCATTCGCTGTTTTAGCGGATATCCGTTCAGTTGGAGTGATGGGTGATGAACGTACTTATGCACGCCCAGTGATAATAAGAGCAGTCACTAGCGAAGATGCTATGACAGCTGATTGGGCACGTTTACCACATGATCTGCTAGAGCGAATTTCCAGTCGGATCATTAATGAGGTGGAAGGCGTTAACAGAGTTGTTTACGATGTGACTTCTAAACCACCAGGAACCATTGAGTGGGAATAGTGGAACAAAGAGAATTTAAACCTTTTGGAACTGTAAGTGCACTTAGTCTAGGAGGTGGCGGGATAGGGAATGTTTGGGGAGAAACCACCAGATCAGAAAGCGTTTCCACTGTGAACTTAGCGATTGAATCCGGAATCAATCACCTTGATGTAGCCCCTATGTATGGGAAGGGAGAAGCTGAGAGAGTCGTTGGTGAGGCTTTGAAAGGAAAGGATCATTCAGCAATAAATCTAACCACTAAATGTAGTCTGGGAACAGTTCCAGACT
>PABN01000077.1 GCA_002699555.1 Dehalococcoidia bacterium | reverse complement strand
CATGTCGATAATTCATTCGAAAATGCCCTCTCCTTCACGATGGATAATACCCATGCGACCCATGTTCTCATAGAAGCGTGTCGTCAATTTCTCCCAGACGTGGAATTCATTCACTTCAGTACGGATGAGGTCTATGGAGAATCCAAGACGGATGTCCCTTTCACAGAGGATGAAGGTGTCCTTCGTCCCACGAATCCATACTCAGCCTCTAAAGCGGCTGCGGAGATGATTGTTCGATCCTACATCGAATCTTTTGGTATGAATATCAAGGTTATCCGGTGTAATAACGTTTATGGTCCCAATCAATATCCCGAAAAACTCATTCCAAAGTTCAAGCGATTTTTGAAAGAGGGTAAAAAATGTACGATACACGGCAAGAATTGTGCAAACATTAAACGGGCTTTCATGCACGTCGAGGATGTCGTGGATGCCGTCGATGTGGTGTGGAAGAAGGGTTCTTCCGGTGAAATATATAACATCGCCTCGGACGATGAACTCACTGTCATGGAAGTCACCAAACTCGCGATTAACACTATTTTGAATACGACAGACTATGACAAGTGGATACGATACGTCGATGACCGCCCGTTTAATGATCGGAGGTATTACATATGCGCCGAGAAGCTGAAATCCCTTGGATGGAAACAGAAAAAAACGAGAGAAGATCTCAAAGCTTTTTTACACACTTGAATAAAAATATCTATACACATTTAAAGTTAACAGAAGTTAAATTTTTATTATGTATGCAGCCATAGTAACAGGTCCGAACGGCCAAGATGGGTCTTATATATGTGAAATTCTTCAAGAGAAGGGGTATCACCTCATAAAGTTTCAAGGAGATGTGAAAAACTATGATGAAATCTACGCCACTATTCAAAGTTGCGTAGATTTTGAACGTATAGAGGTGTATAACCTAGCGGCCAAAGTCCATGGATCCTCACCAACCGAGACATTTCAGGTAAATACAATAGGAATCCTCAATATTATGGAAGCAGTCAAAAACACCGGAGAGAAGTCAAAGTATAAGATTTTTCAGGCTTCAAGTTCCGAAATATTTGGAAACTATCATGAAAGTCCACAAACCGTGTATACACCACGAGCACCTCGTAGTATGTATGGACTATCAAAAGTAATAGGAGATTCTCTAGTTAAACGCTATAGAGAAAACGAAGGCATTTACGTGTGTTCGGGTATCTTATACAACCATGAATCACCTAGAAGACCCGATATATACGTTACACAAAAGATTGTCAAAGGTTTACAATCTGGGGAATGTTTCCAAATTGGGAATCTTGAATCAAGGAGAGATTGGGGTCACGCAAAGGATTACGTGGAGGCCATGTGGCTCATGCTTCAACAAGAATGCCCAGATGATTACATCATCGCAACAGGAAAAACACATTCTGTACGGGAGTTTATAGAAATCACCGTACACAAGATGGGTAAAAAAATCGTGTGGTCTGGAAAAGGACAACATGGTGAGGGTCGAATAGATGGTAAAATTATTGTGAAAGTGTCCGAAGAGTTTTATAGACCAAACGACACTAACACACTCATCGGAAATCCATCAAAGTTGGAATCGATTGGGTGGTCTAGAAAGTATACTCTCAACGATCTCATTGAAGAGATGCTATTCCCTCCTTCAGAGTAATCTCCGGTTTCCAGTAATGTAAAATAAATTCTCGTGGTTCGTTGAACTTGTCGTGAGTATTCATGTTCTTCGCACTCGGTCGCACGTCATCACAAATGAACTTAGCGACATCTATAATCTTATTTGTTTCAAAACTCGTGATATCAACAGAGTCTGTTTTTAGTCGAATGTCTTCATAGTTGTCCATGACAATTGTAAGACATTTTGCACAATCATCCGTGTGTAAAAACTGCCTCTCCTCTTCCCCATCCGTCATCAAGTCTATATACCCGTTCGCTTTGTATTTATGAATCATATCAGTTATGACATGAGACTTTTCAGAAACATTCTCGGGTCCATAAACATTCCAAAATCGTGCAGACAAACCACCTAATTTTCTAGTGTAATGTTCACCCATATATTTTAAAGTTCCATACACATTGTCCATGTTAAACATCGTACTCGAAGCGAATATGAACTTTTTGTCTTTGAGGAGATTGAATGTGTTTATCATGATCATATTATTTCTATTGATGAAATCCAAATCCACGTCCCATATGTACTTCGCTCCACCGACGTCATACGCAAGGAAGTATACAAAATCAGACTCATCGATTGCATTCTTGAGTTTGTAGATGTTCAACGAATTACTCAAGTCGTGATCATTTGTCAATTTGATGTCCCATCTAATAATTTCGTGACCACATGATTCGAGATACTTACATAACGAAGAACCTATTACACCTTCAGATCCCAGTACAAGTATCGTCATATATGTACCACCCATTAGTCCTTTAATTAAAATCTATATATAATTCAAATGAACAACAGCGCGATGAACAACACCGCAAGCTCTGCCACAGCTCCAGGCAACAATAAGATGTCTCGTATGTCTAATGCTGTCAAAAACATGGGTAACACCCGCGAAACTCTCGACATTTCGTGGAATACCATAGGTGTAATCACTCTACTTGGTGCCGCGTACATGATAGCGGCGTCTATCGGTATCAACACCTTCTCCAAGTGTGAGAAGTTCAAGGGTAAAAGGCTCCAAGAAAATCTCAACAGTGTTCTCGTCGCTACTCTCGGTATCGCTCTAGCGATTCCATTCACTCTTTCCATGACCAAGATGTTCAGTAATGAGATGCCTGTCTTCCTCCTGACCTACGCCATCATGGGTGTCATCGGTACATCGATTGCTCTCAACTGGACTGTCAACTGTGAAGGTGAGAACAAGAGTAACACGATAACAATTGGTGTAAGCCTCGCGTCCTTTATTGCCACGCTGATGTTTGGCGTCTTTTTAATAGTTCCTAAGGGTAAGCTGAACATTGAATGAAGCCAATAGCTATTAATGTTTATATTCTCATGATGTTCGTGTCCTATGTGATTCGTAGGACAGGAACATTTTCAATGGAAGAAAAAGTTAAAATGATTGAATTTTTAAGTTATATGGCAGCCCATCCCGACTCTAGAATAGAGGCACATGGGGGTGTAGCGACTCTGTTAGGAGAAGTGATGCAATACCAACCATCGCAAGTCGGCCATTTACGAGCTCCGTCTCAGGCTTCCAAAATCCCTGAATATATCCCTCATCCTTAGGATTCGCCGCTGTTCCGAGAAATGCCAAACTGGCAACAGCGACAGAAAGTCCGATGTTATCATGAAACTGAGTACTGATAGAATTACCAGTCATCACTTCGTCAATGACTGCCGATGTGAACCCAATCATGGCAGCACGACCATTGACACGCTCGGCAATGGAAAGATAATCATTTGGGCGCTCAACTGGCATAAGAGTGGGCCCCTTGATAGAAGAAGTGGTCTTCTTGACAAACACCTTCTTGGGAGTGGGAGTTGGCTTCACGGATGCACGAATGAGAGAGCTCATTACTGATTTACTCACGGGGCTTCTCCTTAAGTAAGATCTTGTTTAAAATGTACAACTGGACAATCAAACCTGCTGACGTGTAAATAGTTGTGGCGTTGAGACCATATTTACGATATTGATACACAAGCCATAAAAAACTTGTCAACAAACCTAGAATGATTGTATTTTTCATCTCCAGCCCAATTTCATCAATCTCACGCACCTGTTGATACATCTGAACAAGACCTAGACCCATCGCGACACTCGAAATAATTTCATCCATTTATAATATATACAGAATATAAATGGAACACATATTACAAAAATTTGCCGGAAAGATTGACGCTCAAAGTCTTGTCAAAACTGTTGAAGAACTCAAATCTGAGTATGTCGACGACGGACTTACCAAGGAAGATATTCCGCCCATTCTCGGTCGTCTCATGATGGAGAGTGCGAAATTCAAACAACTGCCAGGACCCCAAAAGAAGAAACTCGTCATCAACGTGTTGTACCACTTCATCGAGCAGATTGATAAGGGTCCAGAAGATAGTGAGTTTGAGATTGTTCTCAAAAGTATGGTTCCACCAATGGTTGATAGTTTTGCCACCATGATCAAAGCAAAAAAACAAATGGCAAAATGCCTACCCTGCCTCGCTTAAGGAGTAGCCACGTAGTCAGAATAGTATGCGTTTCCCTTCACTAGAGGTGATGATAAAATATGGAATATATACAGTGAAAGAACTTGAACGATTCGCAAAAGGACTTACACCAAAAAAGAAGATTAATATCCTAAGTGAGTGTACAAAATGTGATTTTGTATACGATGGACCGATTTGTGTGAATTGCTACCCATGAAGTACTGTACGGTGACGAGTTATATGTCCAAGGGACCCGTCGTCACCAGTAACAATCACATGTGCGCCGAACGACAACTTATACGGAGATTATACCGAGAGTGCCTCAAGAGAGGAAATAAACCCCATCAATTTACGGAATGGTTACATAGAAAACATGGAGAATTGGTCATCGAACGTAAAAATATTTACGGAGATGCTATATCATTACCATGTGTTTTATGTAGGAAAGCCATAGAACGCCTCGATATACGATGGGCAGCACATGATGGTGAAAAATGGGTCCACAGTAAAAAAACAGAATGTTTACCATGTTCAATACCAACTGCAAAACAAAAAAGAATGTTAGGTTTTGGGTGTAATAACCAAACCCAAAGCTGACTCTAAGTTATTATGACTTCGTTTTAGTGGTTTAGATCTCTTTAGTTTTAGCGCGTTGTTATCTGACGATGCATTCTTTATTTCATTCATTCTTTTCGTGTTTGAAACAAAGGGTACAACATTTTTTTCGTATGGTTTATTGTCAACCTCTTTAGCTTTACCTTCATCTAAAGTTTGGTTTTTTCTAAAATCTTCAATCGTCATGTCACCACCAAACTCTTTCAATCTAAACCTATCAGGTGCAGGTTTTACAGAACCAATCTGATTGAACATTTTTTTGCGCATCATCACAATATTTCCACATATTAAACCACCTCGACTCAATCCATATTTATCAATAGCATACGATTTCATACAACTCCAGGAACAAAAATTTCCAGATGTATGAAATATATTTCTTCTTTCATCATGTCTAAATGGCATACTTAAAGGTGTACTATCAAAATCGTGACAACACCACCAACACCACATAATTCATTAAATTATTTTTTCTTTAATTACTATAAGATGTTCAGGAACGTTAAAACAAATATGAACACAAACTTCAACAACTCATCATTTTCAATAGCTCCCTATTTATTTTTGATATTTTTATTTTGTCTCATGGTGAGTGTTGCAGTCATGATTATATATTTAGAACGAAAACGAAAAGAAGTTATAATTAAACAAATCAAATCCACCAACGAACGAATGATCGATATACAAAAACAATTAAGCGATCACCGTTCTAATATTTATGCTGGTGGAGCCTCATATGGTTTGACTGAGGAAGATATAAATACTGAAATCTTGAATCCAGATATTTTATGTGCCGTATATCCCGAAAACAATTCCTGCAATGGTGAATTTTATGAACTGAAAGACGGATGTTGTCGCCTAAAAAGTAATGCAGATGAACTCGCCAAAGAACAACATCGTGAGATGATCAAGTCTTTGATGGTGGAAGTTGGTGTAACGCTGATGGCCGAAATTATAATTACATCGGTATTACCACGAATTGGTAACCAGATATTAAAAGGTCTCAGTAGTAAAGTACTCGCGAAGGTTATTGGTAAAGCCGCTAAGATGGCGGTAGTTAAGTTAAGTGTGAAGTTAGCTGCCATGACCGCGAGAATTTTAGTAAAATTAGGTTCTGGACCAGTTGGGTGGGTTCTTCTTCTGTTTGATATGATAAGTATCGGGATGGACATTGCAGACACCAATAATTACAATAGTTTCCTCGAAAACAAGATGAATGTAGAAACACGTGACGTGTTGGTGTACAAATATTACGAAGCAATTAAGGAGGATGGAGGTGATTTCCCAGTTTTATTCCCTTATTCTTTATTGTTCCCCGATGAATCTACGAAAGTCATGGAAGAAGTTAATCTTAAAATGATGACTGATTACATATTAGAATTCACAGAAATTGAAGGTGGAATAGAATATTTAGCAGACCTGTTCACAGGTGTAGCAACATCAGAAACTGAAGGTACTGACATGCCTGAAGAAACACCCGAAGAAATGGAAAAAGGTCTCGATGTCATGGGTAGATTTTTCGATCGCGTGAGAGATAAACATCACGTCAAGTTGGACAAATATACATTTGATCTGTTGCAAAATGAAATTCCACAAAGTAGGAAAGATGACATCATCTTCATAGAGAGTATGTCTACAAGAGCGAGCACCGGTATAGGTATTAGTGAACAAGCAGCTATAAAATGGAACCAAGAAAAACGAGAAGATTGGTTTCAATATTTAGATCCATTCTTTCCACCAAATATTCCAGAACCAGATTGGGTACCACCAATGATGGCTGTATACACAGATAAATATCTCGCACCAAATCTAATAAATCCAGGTACAGAAAATCAACCCAATCTTGTTTATAAAACATTATCAAAACCAGTGACATTGGCGTATCCGTTTGGACCTTTAGTAACAAATTGTGAAAAGGAAAGAACGAGTGCTAAATATAAAGAACCCATAAATCCCGTAGATTTCGGTGTAAAGTTCGATGGTGTAAAAGGTATATGTGAATTCACAAGAAATTACTGTACGAGATATGGTATTGATTTTAAACGCAAAACTTGGAAAGATGGAACTGAATATACAGATTGTGAAGTAAGCCCAGGGCAGGAAGTAGCTGAAGCAATATTTGGTACTACCGTAACTAGAAAAGCAAAACAATATTGGAATGACCCTGGATCAATCCCTACCGATCTCGAAGATACATTTAATCAACGTAAAGAACAACATGGAGAAGCTGCAGCAGTTGCTTTGACCATTTTTGATCCATTCGGATTTAAAGAAGGTTTGGTTAGTAATTTTGCTGAACAAATGGCGGGTAGAGATAAGTATTGTGTGACAGGTGATACATGTAAATATTTTACAGCAGATCATAAAGGTGGTAATTTCATGTCGTGGTCCGCTCGCGATTCCGAAGGTGCTGTGTATTCGGGTGGTATGGGATTTCAAAGACANGTGAAAGNTGGGGAAGACCACACATTTTATGTTCCAGAAGGTGGATATTTTAGAGTGAAATGTGATCCCGGTGAAGGTAAAGATTTTCCGTATGATGAAATTCCAGATAACGGAACGAAAAGATTTACTTGTTGGAACGGAAAAGTTAATAAACCATATAATCCCTTAGACACGGTGGAACAAGGTGTAGAAGCTGTGGCCGGCGCCGCTCAAACAGTTGCTGAGGGAGTGGAAGATGCAGCTAACATAGTTGCTGAAGGAGCGGAAGATGCAGCTAACGAAGTTGCCAACTTTTTCAGAAATCCATTNTCTGACCGGAGACTCAAATCGAACATCAAACGAATTAATGTTCAATCTCCCATTAATGGTATCAATGTGTACATATGGGATTGGAATGAAACTGCAATGTCTACGTATGGTCTACGAGGTCGGGATATAGGTTTCATAACAGACGAGATCGATGACAAATATGTNAGTAAAGATGGTCTCGGATTTGAATTCATTCGTCAGGGAACTCCCATTTATGATGCACTCAAGAAATTTAAATCTCAATATAATCTAAAGTAATGAGTACTACACTGGGAAAAAGACTTTCCAATGCGGCCGGGAAGGTACCCGGTTTTGATCCAAGTGTAGCTAAAAAATTTGATGGTCTGTCTGATGATGCATTAAAAAAGTTGATAAAATCAGATCCCGATACATTCGCACCCGTTTTGAAGAATATGGATGACGCAGATGTAAGTGCAATTCTTAAAAATATGGATGAAGCCGACAGGATTAAAATAATTAACCAGATAGATCCATCGGGGGTTAGGAATCTTGATGGCAGAGCTGCTAAAGCAGCAGGTGGGGGTGGTGACGCGATGACTATCATGGGTGCTGGTGCTTTGGTTGGAATGGCTTTATACATCGACAATAAATATGCTGAAGCAGAGGAAGAGTATAAGGATTGTATGGCCGGATGTCTCCCTCATAACTGGGATGAATATGAAAATGGTTCATTACAAAAAAGTGATCTCAACTACAGTACTGTTTCTTCTTTACAAGATTATGGAGTCACACCAATCGCCAATCAACCNTATTGTAGNNAAAATATAGATAATTGTGGTGATTATTGTAACAAGAAATGCGACGAAGAAACTGACGTTGACATCCCAGGTATGTCTGGTTTTGAAGGTTTGACTAACGACCTCAGTGCAGGTTTGGGTGGTATTATTGGTAACATCTTTGGAGGTCTCTTTGAAGGTGTTGGTTTAGATAACACCACTGTTGGCATAGCTTCGAGTGCATCAATATCTATGTGCTGTATGTTAATTCTTATGATGTTTTTGTTACGTTAAAAACCATTTGTTATAATCCCTTCGACATTATACCTATACATATATTCCAACTCTTTGTCCTCTTTATGTGTATAAGTATAAACTTTGATATCCCTCATATTACAATATGAGATGAACGTGTGATCTAGACATGTCCAATGAAGAACGACGGCTGTGAGACCTGCGGTAATTCCATTATATTCACTCTCGTGAAAAGTCGTCTCAAATGTAGAACCCTTTTGAAATCCATATGGAAGACTGTATAAAATTCTTCGATTGAAACTACAAAAAATAACGTCGCGTGTAGGTTCAGTCTTGTAAAATTCCATGAGTGCTCCGATGATAGAAAGATCGTTACCCTTGATATCGATAAGCAAAAGAGTTTTACGAATATCTGGAACCTTATCGTAGACATCTCTCAAAGTGCATATACCNTTTTCCCTCAATTGTTCAAGTGTCATGTCTCCAATGAAATGATCACCGAGATATACATCATGGTGAAGAACCAATTCACCAGTTCCACATAATTGCACATCAATCTCAACACCATCATATTCCCTATGAATAGCTTCATGAATAGCTTCAATACTGTTATCTTTGAACCTAATCGAGTATCCACGATGTGCAATACACTTCATCCTAACTTAAAGACATATTAATTCTTTATACTAATGATTCTTAGTATCGATGTTGGTATAAGGAATTTAGCTATGTGCCTTCTCGACGAAAAATCCGGCAATCTCGTGAGAGAGTGGGATGTCGACGGAGTCCCACCTCAACATGAAGATGGTGTGTACGTGTCACTCCGAAAACATCTCGATGAAAGACCTTGGGTTCTCACAGCTAACACGATCCTCATAGAGAAGCAACCTGAGCGAAATAAAAAAATGATTTCAGTCATGCACTTTCTTCACGCTTACTTCATCATCAAATGTCCCAATGCTGAGACGATTTTGTACGATGCGCGACATAAGATTCCAGATGTAGCTGGTCCAGGTAAAGCACAATACAATAAGAGAAAGAAGGTGTCCATCGAGAGATGTGAATCCTTTATCCGTGATGGTACCACAAATACACACTGGCTAGATACCTTTCTCAAGTCGAAGAAAAAGGATGACTTGGCAGACACTGTGATGCAGGCACTCTCCTTTGTCAACAGGGTTGAAGTCATACCAGCTTCAAAAAAGAAAAAATCTACAAAGTTAGTTGCTCGTCGCCCAAATGAAAATCAAAAAATGACAAAATATTCTAAATCAAATTTAGCTTGGATTTATTTGAACAAACCAGAATGTGAAGTTCTCGAAAACAATAAAAGGTTCATGAAAGATTTGAAGAGGTACTATAGAAACCTAAGTGATCTCATCAAAGATATGAAGTAAAAATGTCTCTCACCATCCGTATGTCCGCCGCGAACAAGCCCAACCTTGATAAGGTCATCAAGAGTAACAAGCGTCTCAAGTCTGCATTTCACTCGAAGAAGCCAAAGAGGAACACCCATCGTGTAGCCCTAGACGAACTTGATACATTTGTCGAACTCATCGATGAAGCGATTGATGCTATGAATATCACTCGGGACGAGATTGAAAATACACAAGAGAAGTTGTACAAGTTGTACGATTTTTGTGGAGAGGTTCCAATGGATGACGAGTGTATCTATTAAAGATTTGAACGGATACTTATGTATAATGGAAAAAGTGCTCGATCATGGGTTTGTTCGTCTCGTTGATCACATGCCTCGACAAGATTTGGATGCGTCCATCGTCCAATCCGCCCGTGTTTCCTACGGCGACGGTACCAAAACCACCCGTGGAGACCGTGGGCTCATCCGATATCTCCTTAGGCACTGGCATACGACCCCTTTTGAAATGGTCGATTTCAAGTTTCACATCAAAATGCCCATCTACATCGCACGACAGCACCTTCGGCACCGCACCGCCAGTGTNAATGAGTTGTCTGCTCGTTACTCTGTGGTTCCCAAAGAATACTATGAACCCGAAACTCTCCGTGGTCAGTCGAAGGTAAATCATCAAGGTTCTGAGGGTGTCGTAGAAATTGGTGGTGATCTTGATAACAAAGTATCCGAACATCTGAGTCACTCATTCGATGTATACGAACAACTTCTCGAAAATGGATGTTGTCGTGAACAGGCCAGGGGACTTTTACCTCAATCAACTTATACAGAGTTTTACTGGAAAATTAACCTTCACAATCTTCTTCATTACCTCCACCTCCGTATGGATTCACATGCCCAGAAGGAGATTAGAGACTATGCGAATGCCATCTTTGACCTGGTGAAGCCCCTCGTTCCAATCACCATGGAGGCATTCATGGATTTCAGGGTGAATGCGATGCAGCTCACTGGACCAGAAATCGAGGCGATCGCCAATGGTAAAGAGATTGAGTCACCTGGTGAGCGCAGAGAATTTCAGGAGAAGTTGAAACGCTTAAAAATTAATGTTCCCACATAGTAAATGTTCGCCATCGCTAACACATTCACAGTATTCGCCGCTAACAAAAAGAAGAACAACGGATTCAAGAAGTTGGGTAAAAAGGTGCAGAAGCAGCGCCAGGGTGACGTTGACAGGATCAAGGATAAACTCTCTGATATTGCCAAGGACGAGACTAAGCGTGTGAAGGAGGTATTCGAAGAGCATAAGAAGCTTTTCCAGAAGGCGAAGCCCAGGGGATCTGCGAAGAAGACCTCTATCGATTTTTACGAAAAGTAAACCACAAAGTACAAAAAACAAAAACTAACGCCAAAGGTGTGTCCCCAAATCTCTCTGCCAATAGAGCGCAAACCACGCTGTATTGGACGACTCGTATTTCCCTTTGTGTTTTGACCATCGAGCGTTTCATAGAAGCCCTCGATTTCTCCAGACCTAACACCGTTGTACTTATTTTCCCAATTTTCGATGGAATTTCTGTCGTTTTCATGAGCATTTCATTTACATCGATCGATTCGATGAATTGTTGTTGAATCATTGGTTCCAGATAGGTGAAATAGTTAAAGTCCGGATCCAACTGAATACATATACCTTCAATGATGGTGAAGGATTTGGCTAAATATATAAAACTTGTTGGTACAACAAAAGGTTTTTCAGCGGCGAGTTGAACAGCTAGATCATCGTTCATGATTCCCGATCCATCTAGAGTTTCGAGATAACCCAAAATAGTTTCGAAAAAGAGTTCGATATCAGATACATCAGATGTCGTAGGAACGATGACACCCAATTTAATTAAAACATTTACAATCCCTGCAGTATCTCTCGTGATGATAAAACCAAATAAACTTTTAAACCCATCCCGCAATTCTTCAGACAAAGTTACAAGTAACCCAAAATCATAAAATACAAGTTTACCCCGAGATGAAAACCCTAAATTACCTGGATGTGGATCGGCATGAAAAAGACCGTTATCCATCGTTTGAATGACATATGAATTGATGAGAGCTTCACAGATTTTCTTTTTATTTACTTTAGGGTCTGTGATTTCAGTCAATTTTGTTGATGGTACATATTCCATTACGATCATGTCATCATTCGAGTACTTCTTATACACTCGTGGAACTTTGACCCAATCAACACCTTTCATACTTTTCTTGAACTTTATGGCATTATCAATTTCCTGAAGATAGTCAGCCTCACCCAAGAGATATTGAATCGATTCGTCGAGAACATATCCAGAACTATTTCCTGTATCAATACCTACACGTTCTAGAAAATGTACGATAGTTCGAATATTATCCGTATCCTCTTTCATGATATCCAGGATTCCTGGTCTTTTTACCTTGACGATAACTTTTTGTCCATTATGAAGAACTGCCATATGTACCTGACCAATACTCGCTGATTTGAATGGTACTGGATCAAATTCCCTGAATATATCCTTGTTTACAACATTATCAAATTCCACGGGAGGGACATTGTCTTGAAGAGATTCCAACTCTTTTGTAAATTCAGGTGGGTAAAGATCCACTCTCGTCGAAGCGATTTGACCTAATTTTACAAAAGTTGGACCAAGTTCGAGAAGTTCATCCCTCGTCCATCGACCAAGTTCAGATTTATTTTGTACAGTTGCGTTTTTCCATAGAAATTTACCAGCAAATTTCCACGTTTTCAGTTTCCGGTTCGAGACTCTCACCGGAACCTGATGTGTTGAAACACATAACATCCTACTTTTTGTAAAGTTTTTTATTCTCTTAACTTACATAAATGGTAAAAGTTTCCAATATATTCAGTCCTGTAACAAGACCAGCTGAATCACTTATACGAACACAGCCTATTTTATTCTCTCTGATTATTCTTTTCCAGGGTCTTTTTTCTGGAAATGCATTTAAAATTCCAGAACGTCTCATGGCATTTTTCGAAAATAAATTGTTTCGATTCGTTTCTCTCATGATTATCGCTTTCACTGCCACTCGCGATATAGAATATGCGTTGATATCTACATTCATATTTTTAAGTATCATGTACATTCTCAAGACACCAGAGGAGCGTAAAAAAACTGGGTTTATATAATATATGTGGTGGGTGTTCCTACTTTTGTATTTTTCATATCTCATATTGGGTCCTCATTGGGAATCGAAACTTATCAAGGGTGAAAAGTTGGCTATTGTCGATAGTAAAGAAGAACTTGGGAGACGTTCAATTTTCATATCATATGTAGCACTTCTGTTCATTTCATGGTTTTTATTGAGACCCTCTCGATCTTCTTTTATGAGTGCTCTCATTCTAACTACCGCAGCTACGACTGGATTTCACTTAAAATATGGTCCAGAAACCCCATTTCCCATGCATCTCATATTAACCACGTTCCTTCTGTTTAAAGGGAGGATGTACATGTCTCTCCAACTCTGGCTCACGATGATACTTGTTGGATTTTATACGACGATGCACGAAAATTTATATATCCCTTAAAAGTAGAATGAAGATTCATATAGTCGGTGCCGGACCTACGGGTATGTCACTCGCGTGGGAACTTCTCAGGACGGGTGACCATGAAGTCACCGTGTATGATCGAAAAACTTCGGCGGGTGGTTCCTGGTGGGAACCAGATGAAGAAGTTCGTGATTTACACGCACATAGAATTGTTTTCAATCGTGCATTTGTGAACACACGATCTCTTTTCAATGAGATGGGTATCTCATGGGATACGATGTTTCAAGCTAAGGACAATGGAGAACATGTCGGTTTTGTTTTACGTTCTCTCAGTCTAAGAGACTATGGAACTTTAATTTCGTTATTCACTCGAGTACTTTCTCAACCTAAAAAGTATAAATCAATATCTTTGAAAGAAGCTGTTGGAACTTTATCAGAAAAAGGACAAGCTGTCATCGAACATCTTCCTCTCATAATGGATGGTGTCACTTGGAATGTCATGTCAGCATATGAATTTGTAAAAAACTTGGATCACGTGGGTCTTTCAACACCCTACACACAGAGAGTTTCTGGTAAAGTTATGTGTGATGCGATGGAGGAAGCTGTCATGGAAGCTGGTGGAAATTTTGTTTTTGGAACTGAACTTGTAAGTGTAAAATACGAGGAAGATTCGTACGAAGCACAATTTTCAAATGGTGAAATTATTGACGATGGTATGCTTTTTTTATGTCTCGATAATAGTCCTGCTCTCAAACTTTTGGCCGAAAATTGGGGACCTGATGCTGATAAAAAAGTTAGAGAAAGTACGTATGGTGCCATCAACATTCTTATTGACTATGAAAATCCACTTAAATTAAAATCCGATCTCGAAATAGCTACATCAACAGAGTGGAACTTACAACCTAAAGTTCTCTCGGATGGTAAAACTGTATCTTGTGTTATATGTCATCTCACCGAAGACATTCTCACAACCGATCCTGAAACTCTAAAGGCTGAAGTACTTCGACAACTCAAACTCTCCGAACCTAATAACATACGCATCGGATGGGGTGCTGAATGGAACGGAAAAACGTGGGAATTTTCACAATCTTCGGGAGTACTTAGTCTTCATGGACAACTTCCCTTCTTTGGAAAGTGCTCAAAAGTTGCCATGTGTGGTATGATGTCACCGAGAAATACACCATATTCGAGTATCGAAGCGGCAGTTGAAGTTTCTAGAGCTCTGTGTCATGAACATTTTGGAACACGAGAGCCACTTCAACCCATTCTTCTCTCACAAGTCATATTATTACTTTTGGTGTTGCTTATAGTTTTAATTCTAATGTATCGTAATATAAATCAATGAAGTTCATGACCAAAGTCTATGAACCGATGTATGATTTCAATAATAAAAAATACATTCGTCTCTCGATACCCCTCAAGTGTGCCGAGAGTATTGAACGAATACACGCTAATAAATCTCATCTGCTCATGAATCAAAATGTGGACAACCCTTTGGATGGTAGAGTTCTCACTGTAAAAGTTCCGTTCCGATATAGGAGAGTGATGTGCGAAGTCCGAGGACGTCCAGTGCAGTCTCTTATAAAGGATGATGAAGTTGAAGTCGATGTAAACTTTAAAGGTGTTTGGAACGTCGGAAATCACTCAGGTTTCTCTTGGATACTCTCAAGTTCATCCACTTCTTGATTAGGATCGTTAGGGAGATCAATCGTCTCAAGTCCACCCTTCTTTAACCCCTCAAAGGTCTGAAGCATACCCTGTAGACGGGAAATTTCATGAGTAAGCTGCTCGATGTTCGTACGAAGCTTAGTAATATTTTCATTAATATCTAGAGTGGGCATTCTACTCATTTAAAGTTTGTACCCTTTAAATAAGTAGAGCATGAAGGTTCTCACCAGAACCGGGTACTTGATAGATTCGGGGCCAATTCAAGAAATTAAAAAAGAGCTTACGGTAAGACCGATAGTCAATGGGGATTATGGATTTCCTCCACCACCTTTCAAAGTTTTCCGACCAACTAAGAATGGAGTCTGCGTTCCAAGATTCTACGGAACTCATAAGGTTGGACAACCGGACCAAGACAAAAGACCCGAACCCACCAAAATCAAAACGAGATTTGTTGGACAACTCAGAGACGCCACACATCAAAATGAAGCAATGTCAGCAGCAATCCAAGCTGGTCATGGCGTCCTCTCTTTACCATGTGGGTATGGTAAAACAACGGTATCCTTGGCCATAGCATGTAAGTTAGGGTATCGCACGATGATTGTCGTACACAAACAATTCTTGGCTGACCAGTGGAGGGAGCGAATACAACAATTTTGCCCAGGTGCCACAATTGGAGTTGTTCAACAAGATAAGAAAGAAGTCAATTGTGATTTCGTCATTGCAATGCTCCAATCCTTATCTTTGAAAGAGTATAGTTTCACGGATTTTGAGAGTATCGGAACACTCATAGTGGATGAAGCACACCACATTTGTGCCAAAGTATTCAGTCAAAGTTTATTCAAACTTTGTCCCCGACATATTTATGGTCTCTCTGCAACACCTGAAAGAAAGGACGGTCTTACCAAAGTGCTTCACTGGTTCATGGGTCCTACATTTTTTGCAGTTGAACGAAAGAATCAAGAACAAGTTGAAGTATTTCCAGTGACTTTTGATTCACCAAATTATCGAAATCCACCACCATCCATGAGAAATGGTAAAATTTCAATGCCCAACATGATCACCGAACTCGTGGAAGATCGTATGAGAAACAAGATGTTAGTCGAACTTGTAAAAAAAGCCTCAGCTGGCACGAGACAATTATTAGTTCTCAGTGATCGTCGTCAACATTGTGAATTTCTTCACCAATGTTTTCCCAAAACATCAGGACTTTACATGGGTGGCATGAAAGAAGTTCAACTTCAGGAATCGTCTAAAAAGAAGATTATATTCGCAACGTTCAGTCAAGCCCACGAAGGTCTCGATATTCCTACACTTGATACGGTTATATTAGCATCACCCAAATCTGACATCACTCAGAGTATTGGTCGTATCATGAGAGAAACAAAAGGAAAAAAGAACAGTCCACATATTTACGATATACACGACCCATGGTCAATTTTCACAGCGATGTATTACAAGCGAATGAAGGTCTATCGTCAAGGTGGATTCAACATTCACGGTAAAGTTGTAGATGAGAAGAAGAATGACTTCCCTCAGGGAAAGTGTCTATTTTTATAATCTAAATATCTATTAAATGTCAGGTGCATTAATACAACTTGTATCCAAGGGTGCTCAAGACATGTATTTTATTAGTGATGAAGGACATTCATTCTTTCGCATGAAATTCATGAGACATAGGAACTTTTCGCAAGCCCCTAAATTTATTAAAACTATCTCAGATAAAGACACTTCAGTAACCATACCCGTACTAGGTGATGTTATGAACGCACTTTGGATTGATGGTAATAATAGCACATTAGATATGTTTTATAAATCGACTATAGATTTGTATATTGGTGGACAAAAGATTGATTCACAAAGTTTTGATTATTATGCCGATATATGGCCAAACTATTTGGCAGATACCTATAGTAAATCGCGAGAATTGAACAATAATTCTTCTTCTGCAAATCCTAGTTTTGTACCTCTTCAATTTTTCTTCTGTAATCACAAAGCATTTTTACCATTAGTTGCACTCCAAAATCATCAAGTCGAAATAAAAATACATTTTAATGAAACAAGTTTATCCGGAATATCCGAGACTGATAAACGTGTTGATATATATGGCAATTATATATTTTTAGACAAAGATGAAAGAGAAGACATGGTCAAACGTAATATGGACTTTGTCATCACACAGGTGCAAAAAAGTGAACATGAATTAAATACGACAGATGGTTACAATACAATTGATATCAGTCAGATAAATCACCCAGTAAAATCATTATTTTTCGGATTTGATGTTTCCAGTGACGATTATGAAAATGATTTTTTTACATTCTCGGGTGTCGATTTACATATTAATGGAACACCCTTGTTTGAAAACATGAAACCAGGATTTTTTCACACTATTCAAAATTATTACCGTTCTGAGTTTGGTGTTTCAGAGTTTAATTCTACACTCAAAATACCATTTTACACTAGATATTACGTGTATCATTTCTGCCTCAATGCATCTAAGTATGAACCATCTGGTACATGTAACTTTAGTCGACTTGATAACGCCAAATTGATTATAAGAGGTGCCCGAAAAGGTTCGTTACGCCCCAGTGACCAAACACTTTTTATATACGCTTTGAATTATAACATTCTTCGTATTAAAAATGGTCTAGCTGGAGTACTATTTGGAAATTAAATTTACCACAAGAGAGAATCTCGAGGTAGATTCAACATAAATTTACGCCCTGATGGTATCAGAGACGGCAAGTACGACAACGCCGGCGAGAAAAGCCATGATGACGTAATTCAATTCAGTTTCTTCGCGACCAATCTGAGGCTTAGGAGCCTCTTCAATTTTGGATTTCACGACAGGCTTCTGCTGCCGGATGGGAGGTTCCAAATCCTCCAGCGGACAATACGCTATCATTTATATATATTTAGAGATTAATTTCTGTCTTCTTCTTTCGCCTGGTGCGCTTAGGTTTAGTGGAACCACCAACATTTACCTCCTTTACTTCACCACCAGTGGACTCACCTGAAATCGACACGATGTCAGACATATCGTCATCTTCGTCAGGAGGAGGAGTTATTGTTGTATTCATGGGGGGTGGTGGAGGCATCATTATTCCACCCATAAGACTTGAAATATCTACTCCTGGACCCTGCATCTCATATTGCCCATTTGTACCACCGACAGGTGACTCAGTCGCAGGACCATCAGGAGATCTGGTTGTGTTTTGAACAGCCGCCATCATATTCTTCACCAGGTCTGGGTTCTGTTTCATCACATCATTCATATTGGGCATTACCGATTTGAACATACTATTGGTAAGGTGAAACATCATCGCAGAACCACCCAACATCATAATCAGCTTCACCTCTGGAGCAACACTGACCTTAGAACGATACTTTACATAAAGTTCCTCAAAAACACCATCATAGTCGTCGACATTCTCCATAACACTCTCAGACCAACCATCAAGCTGAATCTCAAATGGGTTGTATCGTTTGTTTAAAAACTCAAGACCCGTTACACAAGCTACAAGCATTCGTCGAGAAAAACGAATCGATTGCTCTACATCGATACTATATGTGATACGTTTCACCTCAGACCTCAACTCTTCGATATTGGAGTAAGCATTGAGCCTTTTATTGATAGCAAATCCCTTCTTTTCCAGACGAGCTAATTTGTTCAATAAATCGGATTTTTCTTCATCTATAGAAGTGTATCCCTTCGAGGGAGTTTCTTCCTGAAACCCGGCACCCATGGGTTCATCATCGTTGTAAAACATAGGTTCGTTTTCACCATAGTCAATCTCTTCATCTTGAGAAGTTTGCTGAGGAGCCGATTGCTTTGTGGGATTTACAAATGCATCCATCGCCTCTTGGTGCTGCTGAGGCTGTGTCTGACGCGCAGGCTGACTTGGTCTCGGAACCGGTTTTGGTCGAGGAACAGAAATTTGAATCTCATCCATGAGTGCCTGTTCATCCGCGTCTAATTTCATGACAGTGGTGTTTCCCCTGTCGAGTACGATTTCTTCGTCCATCTACTCTCTATATGGAAACTAAAAAAATACCTTTAACGCACTTTAAAAAAATATATGTACATAGTAAATGTTCAACCTTAACAAAGCGAACCGTGAAGGTCTCAAATGGATCGGTGTTCTCTTCCTCATCATACTTGGTCTCATGATGTTCCGTGATACCAGCATGTATCAGCCCAGGCCAATCATGGTTACTCCCATCCGCGAGGGTTCCATTTTCGACCTGGAGAATAAAGTCGAGTGCACCCCAGGTAACAAAGATGGTAGTGCCTATACCAAGTCTTTGACACCAGGTGGTCTGTGTGGCGCCCAAAAGCTCGTCTCCGATCTTTCGAGTTATGAGATCACGGATGGAATCGGCGGATCTTTAATCTAAGCTAAATATAAATGGCTCTCATCACATCCCCAACTGAGACTATTCCAGATCTTAACTACGAGTATCATACGATAACAATTGATAGCATCGGTCAAGATAGTGCCAACACTTTCACCTGCTATCTTCAGCAGCCTCTAAAAAATATTGTTCAAGCTAGACTTCTCGCTGCTCGTATCAACACCACAACCGATACGGAACACTGTCATGTTTCTATCAAAGAACTTGATACCATTTTTAACGACAGAGCCTCAAATGTTTACGAAGGACAATCTTCTATGAGTGTTCTTCGTAGCTCGTTTGCGAGTGTTATTACAGAGGGAACAGCGACAGTTACTTTCAAAGATAATTATCCAATCGCTACACAATATATTGACCCCATTCGTCGCCTCGATCGTTTCACTGTGACCATCAGAGATCAAGATGGTAACACGATAAAAAATCCAGTCTCAGCCGCTGATAACTTTCTCGTTCTTCGTTTCGTGTGTAGAAAACCAAATTTGTAATTTTCTCCGTTTAAAGTAGTATACCATGTCCGCTGGTATTGTTCAATTGATAGCTATTGGTGCCCAGGATGAATATATCATGGGTAACCCCGAAATATCTTTCTTTAGTTCAACATTCAAAAGACATGCTAATTTTTCACAGTCCATCGAAAAACAAACCATACATGGAGCAGTGAAAAACAATTCTATGTCCAGCGTTCAATTTGAACGAACTGGCGATCTTCTCGGTTATGTCTATTTTACCATCGATGATAATACACAGGCGCTAGATACCCAATATTGGAATACCGTCATCGATAAGGTAGAACTTTATATCGGTGGGTCTTTAATAGACAGCCAAGATACCGTTTTTACAGAAAAGATTGCTATCGATACATTCGCCCAAAATGTATCTAAAAGTGCGTTGGGTACACACCCAGGCGTGAGCTCGAGATCTTACTTTTATCCTCTTCGCTTTTTCTTTTGTGAAGGACCACAATGTGCACTCCCTCTCGTAGCTCTAAATTATCAAAATGTGGAAATTAGAATTCATTGGGCTAATGAAGCATCGAATTACAACATTGAATGTTTTGCCAATTACTACTATCTTGATAATGAGGAACGTGGTAATATCGCGTCTCGCAAACACAATCTTCTCATCACACAAGTTCAAAAAAATATACCCACCGGAACACTTGTTCAAGATCTTAATTTTAATCATCCAGTCAAATATCTTGCATCTTCTGATACAACAACAAATGGTGCGCTCACTTCTCCAACCAACAAAGTGAAATTGACCATCAATGGTCATGATGTAAGTAATTATAGATGGGGTAAACCACACTTCATCGATGTTATGAATTATTATCACACAAACTTCGTTACATCACCAGACTTTTTCCTGTATTGTTTCTGTCTTTCCACCAGTTCACTCCAACCCACAGGAACACTTAATTTTAGTCGTATATCTTCGGCCACGATCATGAGTGAAGACATGGCCATAAACGACCCTATATACGCAGTAAACTATAATATCCTCCGTATAGAAAATGGTATGGCAGGTCTCCTGTACGCAAATTAAAATACCTTGTTATATTAAATGGTCAAAAACTTGCCCACGGTAGAACGTTCAACCAAAATTAGGTTAGGCAAACATTGTACCGAAGACCAGGCGGAAAATACAATCGTACTTAACGCGAGTAATGTAGAAGTCGATGCATCATCTGGTAAAGGTGTCTATATTACACCCCTCGATTTGGCAATCGATTTTACTGGTTCTGGAACCGATGCCACTACAAATACAATCGTGACGTATAACCAAAGTACGCATAAATTGTATAGAACAAATATCCCTCCTACATTCAGTGGTATCTCAACTGGTAATTCCGAATTCGAAAAGACTACACTATTTTCAAATGCTATAACGGGTATTATCGTTGATTCAAATATTGTCGTAGGTGGAAATGTCACATGTTCAGAACTTATCGTTACAGGGAATGTGACAGCTCTAGGAGATGTTAATCAGGTGTTAACAACAAAATCCCTGTTTACAGATCCTATAATCGAGTTAGGTGCGAATAACATCGCAACTGATGATATATACAAAGATTTAGGTCACATTTTACATCGCCCCGATGGATTCTCGAATGTTGCTATTTATTATGACGAAAGTGATACGAAGATTGTAATGGCGTATACTAATAGTGATGCAGGCTTATACGAAATAACACCAACTTCCGAAACGATTAATGTACACGTCTATGGTGAAATGTACACAGAATCTAATGTTGGTATTTCGAATACAACACCCGTACACACTTTATCTGTGGGTGATAGTGTATTTATAGATGACGCGAATCACTCAAATGTTATTGAAGCTCATGGTAACACATACACATCTGGAAATGTGTATATAGGTGGTGGTCTCATCACAAATGTAGGTGGAGTGAATAAAAAAACGTATAGCCATGCATCAGCCTTTCCACAAGGAACTTCAGTCAGTGATGCTACTATTACACTGACATTCACACAACATGTATTTTATGCGAAAGTAGTGGCTCAATTAATAGATGATTTAGATAATGAAATAAGCTCACTTTCAATGGAAGTTGGTGGTGGTAATAGATCGGGTAATACAAATGGTCTAAATATTGCATTAGGTCAAACATCTATATTTGGTGGAACAAATACGAACCCATGGTCGACAAATATCACCACAACACCCACAACAATCGCTATTAAACCTACGAATGCTTTCACATCGGGAGGAGGAAATTATTCTATTTTTGTTGAATATATATCAGCATACCCCAGTGGTAAACTTGAAAGTATAACACATACTGCCGGTACATCATTGTCCAGTTTTGGATATTAATTTCATATTTTCCAATTGCTCAACAATTGTAAAATGTTTTTTATATACACTACTTATATATGTCGACGAATACAAATGTACAACTGATACCAGGTGATTTAGTTTTATCTGGAGACATAAAAACGGATGAGGTGACTCCCACATTTTCGGTTGATCGACAGAATAGTCGTGTAGGTATAGGTATAGATGCAAGTTCGATATCAAATCCATATACCATGTACGTGGCGGGTGAAATGTATGCAACTCGATTACATGGTGATGGAAGTCAACTCACCGGGTTGACGAATTCAGCATGGGATATTGCCGGTGGTGACATAAGTTATGCAGACGGTGATGTTTCTATCGGCATCGCAGACGCTAACGGAAAAAGATTACGTGTACATGAAAGTGGAAATGATGTATTGGTTGCCGATGGTGCAAATTTACGTGTTGGTGTAGCAACTGGAACACCCCAAGCAAACCTCCACGTCGAAGGTAATG
>PABN01000076.1 GCA_002699555.1 Dehalococcoidia bacterium | reverse complement strand
ATAAGTGGGCCGAGCGGGGATCGAACCCGCGACCGGACGATTATGAGTCGTCTGCTCTAACCACTGAGCTACCGGCCCAATGCAGTATTACAAAACAATCGCCAACTGCCTTAGTTCTGAGCAAGCAAGTACGATTATTTTTATGACTAGTAGCCAAATACAGGAGTTTTAGTGGATTTCGAACGCCTAATAGAAGTCAAAGACTTAGCGGGATTGGAAATTTCAGAAAAGACAACGTCGGATGTGGAGCTCAGCGTTGTCATTCCAACCTTTAACGAGTCTTTTGGAATCTCAAATATTTTAAATTCACTTCATTCTTCTCTGAAAGAACTTCAAATCAACTTTGAAATAATTTTAGTTGATGATGACAGCCCTGATGAGACTTGGAGAATCGCAGCTGAACTAACAGAAGACCTGCCTGAACTTACTGTAATACGAAGAATCGGCACGAAAGGTCTAGCCACAGCGGTCATATGCGGATGGCACTATTCAAACGGTCGCCTTTTAGGGGTAATGGATGGTGATGGACAACACCCAACAGAAGTCATAAAAGATCTATTTAATGCTTTTAGTGATAACGATCAAGAGGTTGCAATTGCCAGCAGGTATTTACCTCATGGCGGAATAAAGAAATGGTCTTTTTCACGCAGACTGCTTTCCAGAGGAGCTCAAACACTTGGCCAGTTACTTCTACCTGGAGCAATAGGAACAATCAACGATCCAATGAGTGGATATTTTATTGTCAGAAGGTCAGTAATCACTGAAACTGAACTTGATCCAGTCGGTTATAAAATACTTTTAGAGATCCTCGCTCGTTCACAGACAAACAAAATTCAAGAAGTTCCTTATGTCTTTCTTGAACGGTCATCTGGAAAATCAAAAGTAGCAGTAAGCCACTACATTTCTTATCTGCGACATTTGTTGAGATTACGAATACAACCATTGAGAAGCCGTGCCCTTGTCAGATATCTTTTTGTTACAGCGGGCGCTTTAATTTTAGATGCAGCAATTTTCGTTTGGTTATTTGATTTAAACAACTGGAACTTGACTAGGTCAGCAGCCCTAGCCGGCGAAGGTGGAATCCTATTCACGATCCTTCTTCACGACCTTTGGACCTTTGCTGGGCGACCAGTAAGAACGTTAACTGACCGAATTCGGAGACTTGCAGGAGTGCACCTCGCTTTAGGAGTTTTGATGTTTTTACGATTGCTGGCTATTAATGCTTTTGTTAACTGGTTCAATCTAGGCCCTTTACTGGCTTTCTTCCTTACCCTTACTGTCGTTATGCCAGGCGGACATCTTTTAGGGTCTCGGTTCAGTTGGAGAAATATTCGCGTTTAAACTAAACACTGATGAAAAAAACAAACACTATAAAATTTGACTTAATAGATGCATTGTCACTCCCCTTGTTTGCCATCACTATGATCGCCGAATCGAGAACGCTTCAAAACAGACCAAATTTGCGTGAATCAGGTGACATGGATCTAGCTTCAGAAGAAGAAATTTCTGGGGCTAATCCGAATCCGGACCCATTAGTTCCTGTTGGGTACGAAGCGAACGATACAAAAGCAAGTCTCAAAATGCTTGCTGGAAATATCACAATCAACACTCTTTTCTCTCTGTTATTAGTGAAAATTTACAAATATCTTTTCTCTCATAGAATTTTAAATTTTAGAAGTCGGAAGCTTTCTTTTTTACTTGCCATGATCGGATGGGATTTCTTCTACTACTGGAGTCATCGACTTCAGCACGAGCGAAGAATTTTCTGGGCTAATCATGTGACACACCATTCAAGCGAGCACTACAACCTTTCGACTGCACTTAGACAACCATGGTCTGGATTTCTAGTTTCATGGGTTCACATGCCTCTACCTCTTCTAGGCATTCCCGTTGAACAAGTCATGAAAGCAGGACAATTAAATTTGCTTTACCAATATTGGATCCACACTGAGACTATTGGAAGACTTTCAAAGCCGGTAGAAAATATATTTAATACCCCTTCACATCACAGAGTTCACCACGGCTCGAACCCTCAGTACATAGATAAAAACTATGCAGGTATTTTCATTACTTGGGACAAAATTTTTGGAACTTTTGAACCCGAAGTAAGGAAAGTTAAATACGGACTGACAAAGAACATTAAAACTTTTAAGCCTTTAAAAATTGCTTACCACGAACTTAGCGATTTACTCACAGATATCCGCGAGTCGAATAATTGGAGAGAAAAAGCTTCACGCCTATTTGAACACCCGAAGTGATGTTTTATTTATCCACTAGGTAAATCTAAGTGAAGTTATTCATGTCTGTATAAAAGGGTCACTCTCTTCAAAGTCATCTTCACCTTTAATTTTTTCATTCTCATAAGATTCGAAAACTTGAGCAATTAACTCGCCTACCTGCCCTCTTCCCTTGACTTCATCACTCATAGAAATTCTTTCCTGTAGGGCCTCCACTGAAAGTAGAACCGTTAATCCATATACAAGTTATTCAGCTCCGGGGGTGGGGCTCGAACCCACGACCAGCGGATTAACAGTCCGATGCTCTGCCAACTGAGCTACCCCGGAAGGAGAATGAAATAATACCAGTCAGTTAACCATACCTGTTGCTATTTAAGGACTAAATAGCAAATCTTCACAGAATACTTTTTAAATCAAGCTTCTGATTTTGCTATAAGCCAGGAGCGCAACTCGATTCCTTCCTCAATCTGGTGAATTCCTTCTTCATTTAGTTCCATTACACTTCGTCTCAAATAGGAAATGTCCGCTTGATACTCTGAAAGCTCACCTGACTGACGAGCTAAAGCCTCGAGCTCAACCGCTTTTCGTTCAGCTGCCAGTGAGAGAAGCCGTGAAAACACGCCAAGTGGTTTATCTTCTTCAGAATCCTGCACTGACAATCGCCCAACCAGGTCGGATTCTGCGCCATCAAGAGACTTACTGGCTTCATGTAGATCTGTTGAACTTATCAAAGCCCCATAAACGCTCTCTGCTAATGGATCTGACAACAAGACAGGGTGCAACCACTCTGTTACTTCTTCAGGCTTATGGATGAGCATTCGCAGAG
Source organism: Dehalococcoidia bacterium (assembly GCA_002699555.1). GTDB lineage: Bacteria > Actinomycetota > Acidimicrobiia > Acidimicrobiales > MedAcidi-G1 > MedAcidi-G1. The sequence goes on along the minus strand of PABN01000076.1, from coordinate 38,457 downwards.
CCTGGAATTCAATGGTCAACCTTTCCATTTTTACAGGAACGACTTCTCTGGCTGTAATACTTTTCTCAGCTTTAAAATTTTCTTGCGAGGCTCTCCGCCTAATCTCGTCTGCGCCTATTAAACATCTGTCGGCTATTTGGACTATGTATTGATCACGAATAAGTTCATCTGGGTGTTGGACAATAACTCTCATGGCATCAATAGCGGCTTTTGCTCTGCCTTCCTTAGTCTCAAAATCTCCCTTCTCCAAAACTCTGTCAACTCGAAACTGCATATGAGGTTTTGCACTTTCCACTATCCGATTGAGTTCATCAGGGTCTGAAAATGCAAGATCCCCCGGGTCTTGCCCTTTAGGTAGATCGGCAACTTTAAAAAGTAGGTCGAACTCAGATTCCCATTCATAGACTTTCTCGGCGGCAGATTGACCGGCGTTATCAGCGTCAAATGCCAAAATCACTTTTTTAGCGAATCGGGACATTTTTCTTACGTGTTCCTGAGTTAATGCAGTTCCACATGTTGCAATAGCTCTAGAAATTCCCGCTTGATGACACCCAATGACATCTGTATAGCCCTCACAAACAACCAATTCATCAACCCTTCCTGCTTCTTCCTTCGCCCAATTTAGGCCGTATAAAATCTGGCTCTTTGAGTAGATTTCAGCTCCGTCAGAAGTATTTTTATATTTAGGGCCTTCCCCATCTGGAAGTTTCCTGCCACCAAATGCAATCGGATCTCCCTGTTCTGAGAAAATTGGAAATAGTATTCGATTTCTAAAAAAGTCGTATTGACCGCCATTTTTGTTTATCCCACCTAATCCAGAGGCAACTAAATCTTTATTTGAAATTGAAAGATGCTTAGAAAGAGAATCCCATGAGTCTGGTGCCCAACCAATAGAAAACTTTTCAGCTATATCCCCGTCCAACCCTCTTTGTTTGAGATATTCACGGGCTGGCCTTGCTTCAGGGTTGTCCATGTCAATTAATTTTTTATTGTAAAAATCAACAGCTTCCGCTACTAGTTTGATTAATTCTTTTCTGCGGTTACGTGATTTACTTTCATTTTTGTCGGTATACCTGATCGGTATTCCATTTTGTGCCGCAAGCATTTCAACAGCAGCTACAAAATCAAGATTGTCAATTTCACGTAGAAACTCAATTGAATCACCTGTCGCCTGACAGCCAAAACAGTAATATCTACCATTTTCTTGATTTACGGTGAATGAGGGGGTTTTTTCATTATGAAAAGGACAAAGACCCTTCCATGACCGACCTACTTTTTTCAACTGAGTGTGCTGTGTAATAAGGCGTATTATGTCAGATTCTTCGCGGACCCTACGAATGTCATCATCCACAATTCCCATAGTCGAAACTTAGCAGCGTGTGAGAGTAAGTTGCTAAGCAACGTTGTTAGTTGGATGAAGAAAGCACTGCCTGTGCAGCCGCCAATCTGGCTATAGGTAGACGGAAAGGCGAACAAGAAACATAGTCAACACCTGCCTGAAAAAGGAATTTAATAGATGCAGGGTCCCCACCGTGTTCTCCACATACTCCTATTTCAAGTCCTGGATTTGCTTTTCTACCTTTACTAATTGCCTGTTTCATAACATCACCAACGCCCAATGCATCCAGTGTTTCAAAAGGGTTAGCAGAAAGAATTCCTTCATTTACATACATGCCTATTACTCGACTTTCAATATCATCACGGCTGAATCCAAAAACCAACTGGGTTAGGTCATTCGTTCCGAAAGAGAAAAAATCTGCACTTTTTGCTATTTGATCTGCAGTTATAGCAGCACGAGGAGTTTCAATCATGGTTCCTATACTTGGCCGTAACTCCTCCTCCACAGAAGCCACCTCTTCCTCAATCCAAGATCTAACTAAATCAAGTTCACTGACTTCTGAAACGAGTGGGATCATAATGTCAACATTAGGTTTTTTACCCATTTCCCTAACGTCTAATATTGCACCTATCAACGCCCGAGTCTGCATCCTGTACAACTGTTCCCGAAGTATCGCCAGTCTCACTCCTCGAGTTCCCAACATGGGGTTATGTTCTAACCACTCATCCGGTGTTTCCTCTCCTAAAAATTCATGAAGAGGTGCATCTAAGAGTCTTACGGTTACCGGATTCGGTGCCATAGCAGAAATAACCTCACTTAGATCTAAACGCTGAGCATTCATCAATTCATTCAGGCTTTCTTTTTCCTCTTCACTTTCTTCGCTGGCCAAAATGAAACGTTGTATTAAAGGCAAGCGGTCCCCCATAAACATATGCTCAGTGCGACAAAGACCTATACCCTCAGCCCCAAACGAAAGTGCCCTCTCTGTATCTTCTCTGGTGTCTGAATTAGCTCTAACCTTTATATGTTCTGAGCGAATCTCATCCGCCCAATCCAAGAGTATTTTAAGTTCTGAAATTTCTTCACTTGATTCTCGCAGTTTCATCTCTCCAGAAAATACTTCTCCTGTGCTCCCATCCAGAGAGATATACGCTCCTTCTTCTAATCTATTTTCACCGATTTTGATTTCTTTTTCTGAAATTTCCAGATCAGAAACTCCTACGACAGCGGGGATACCCCAACCTCTCGCCACTACAGCAGCATGACTTGCCATTCCACCCCTGACAGTGAGTATCCCTTCTGCCATTCTCATCCCTATCTCGTCTGCAGGGCTTGTTTCATGACATACGAGAATTACCTTTTTGCCTTCATCAGTAGCGTCAAGAACAGAGTCGCTTGAGAAACAAATGACTCCAGTTGCTGCACCAGGACTTGCAGGTATTCCCTTTCCGAAAAGTTTCAATTCCGTTGAAGTTTCTGTCAAAGCAGTATTATGCATCAACGACTCAACTAGTGAAGTTGGTACTGAAGCCACCGCGTTTTTCTTCTCTTCTTCAGTACCTATTGACTTGGCATTCTCGACTAAAGCTATTAACCAGTCAAGTGTGTGTTCATTTTCCATGGTTGCAACTATGGGGTCAATTGTGACGATAGGTGTTGAACTAGTTCATTTATCGGAACACGATCTTGTTGCATAGAATCTCGTTCTCTTACCGTTACCGCTTTGTCTTCCAGAGTTTCAAAATCAATTGTTACACAATAGGGCGTCCCTATTTCGTCCTGACGCCTGTAACGGCGACCAATTGCTTGTGTCTGGTCGTAATCACACATCCAATGCGGTTGGAGCAGATTCAACACTTCCTTTGAAGGTTCAATCAGTTCATCTTTTTTCGATAGAGGCAAAATCGCAACTTTGTAAGGAGAGAGACGATGATCCAACTTCAAAACATTACGCACTTCACCATTTACCTCTTCCTCTTCATAAGCATCCATCAAGAATGCCATTGCGGTTCGAGTAGCTCCAGCTGCAGGTTCAATCACATGCGGAACATATCTTTCACCTGTACCTGAATCGTTGTATTCGAGTTTATTTCCAGAAGCTTGAGCGTGTTGGTTTAAGTCATAGTCGGTTCGATTCGCAATACCTTCTAATTCATCCCAACCCCATGGAAAAGAGAACTCTATGTCAGAGGTCGCTCTCGAGTAATGGCTCAGTTCATCTGGGTCGTGAATTCTTAATCTGAGAGAATCTTCTTTCATGCCCAAGTTCAAATACCAATCCATTCTCTCCTTGCACCAATATTCAAACCATTTGTCAGAATCTGCTGGCGGGACAAAGTATTCCATTTCCATCTGTTCAAATTCTCTAGTACGAAAAACAAAGTTTCCAGGCGTTATTTCATTTCGGAATGACTTTCCGATTTGAGCAATACCAAAAGGTGGCTTTTTTCTACTTGTATTTAAAACATTTGTAAAATTAGTGAACATACCCTGAGCAGTCTCAGGCCTCAAATACACTTCAGCAGCGGAATCAATTACAGGTCCTGCGTTCGTCTTGAACATCAGATTGAATTGTCTTGCTTCAGTAAAAGAAGCTTTCACACCGCAAGTTGGACACTTGTCAGGATCTTCTAGTTTGTCCTGACGAAAGCGCGATCCACACTCGCGGCAATCAACTAAAGGGTCAGTGAAGTTTGTTAAATGACCCGATGCTTCCCATATAGAAGGTGGTGAAAGGATTGCTGCATCTAAACCAACCACGTCTTGACGAAACTGAACCATAGAGCGCCACCATTGCTCTTTCACATTTCGCAGCAACAAAACCCCTACAGGTCCATAGTCGTAAGTGGATCTAAAACCGCCGTAAATTTCTGCTGACTGAAATACAAAACCTCTTCGTTTTGAAAGGTTTACAACTTTATCGAAAAGTTCCTCTTTGTTAACGCTCATGATCGAAGCGTACTAGGCAACTGGGGCTCATCTTGGACTATTTCCTAAGTATCCATAACTCTTCGGGATCTTATTTTTCTTTCTAAATGAAACTCCACAGCTTCAGAAGCAATCAGATCTATCTCAGAAATAATTTTAACATCCTTAACTTCAAGCGCTTGGTTCAATGCACCTCCCAAAATTGCCCGCATTACAGCAATTGAGGTATCTGAAATGCTCCTACCCCTTTGACATTTACTACAAAAAACTCCGCCCTCGCTAATAGATATTGAAAGAAGATTTTCTGTCTCTAAACATTTGACGCAAAATCCCAATTCAGGCGCCAATCCTTCATGGTCAAGCAACTTTAAATAGAATGCAGGGACAAGCATTGGAGGATTTTTTTCGTCTAATGTTCGCAGAGCCCCAAGTAGCATCTTGTAGCGATTTGGGTCCGGTGATTCATCAGGTGCCACATGATCTACTACCTCCAGCATTGAAGAAGCATCACTGAACAGGTCAGGATTAGATCTAATATTTTGAAAGCGATCTATCGTCTCCGCCTGTGTGACTATCCCCAAATCACCCTTACCTTTAAATAACTGCAAGGAAACATGACTTGTTGGTTCTAATCGCCCACCAAATTTACTTCGGGTTTTCCTTACACCCTTAGCCACAGCTCTAACTTTCCCGTTGTCTTTTGTAATAATTACGACAATCCGGTCTGATTCACCTAGTTTCCAAGTGCGAATTACTATTCCTTGATCACGATAAAGAGACATTCTTAACTTTCGCCAAGGCCGCCGAATCGCCGATCCCTGTCTTGAAATTCTTTTATGGCTTTAAACAAATCTTTACGAGAAAAATCTGGCCATAAAGTGTCACTGAATACAAGTTCGCTATAGGCCAATTCCCAGAGAAGAAAATTCGAGACTCTGGACTCTCCAGAAGTTCTTATTACTAAGTCCGGGTCAGGCATTGCGGGATTATAAAGATTCCTCTCTATTGTTTTCTCTGTGACTCTTTTGACTCCGGAATCAATCACCTTTTGAACAGCATCAACAATTTCTGCTCTTCCTCCATAATTGAAAGCAACGGTGAAAGTCAAACCTGTATTACTTTCGGTGAGATCCTCAGCATCTTTCATTCTTTTGAGAATTCTTTTTGGGACTTTCGAGTCACGACGACCAAGAAAACAAATCCTCACATTTCTTTCATTTAACTCCTCTTGTCGTTGGATAATTATCTGCTCATTGAAGTCAAGTAAAAACTGAACTTCTTTCGCAGGCCGTTTCCAATTCTCGGTCGAGAACGCAAATACAGTAAACCACTCGACGCCAATTTCAATTGCGCCCTCTACAACATCGAAAAGGGATTTTTCTCCCGCTGTATGTCCATCCGTTCTTTTTAACCCTCTCTTTTCCGCCCAACGGCCATTGCCATCCATTACACAAGCTATGTGCTTGGGAATGAATTTGGGGTCTAAGTATTCTGGTATCACAACTCTGAAGCTATCTTTTTAATAGGCAGGCAGGAAATCCAAAATGCATTTTGCATTTCAATATCCGAAACGATCAAGTGAGCGCGGATGCTTTTGCCAGTCTTTTTCAACTTTCACTACTAATTCAATAAATGCCCCATCCTTCAACTGTTTTCTTACCTCAGTTCCGACTTTTTTCAAAACTTCGCCCTTGTGTCCGATTACTATTCCTTTTTGTGAATTTCTCTCTACCAAGATCTCACAGCGAATATGCGGCCAGTCCCAATCTGTTACCCTTGTTGCTATCGAATGTGGAAGCTCTTCACGAACTTCAGAAAGAAGCTGTTCCCTTACTAATTCCGCAACCCAAAATGATTCAGAAAAGTCGGTTTCCATATTTTCAGGAAAATAACGTGGTCCGGGAACAAGTTTCGTCTTGATGTGTCCTAATAGCTCTTTCACTCCTTCCCCTGTCGAGGCGGAGATTGGAAAATATTCACTAAAGGAGAACCCTGAAGCTTCATTTAGTTGAGTCAGTATTCTTCCACTTTTAACTTTGTCGATCTTGTTAAGAACTAGAACGGTTTTTTCAGTTGGTAACGACTCAGCGATGAATCTGTCGCCTTTACCGATTACCGAGTCTGCCTCTACAACAAAAAGGACTAAATCAATTTCTTTTAATGTGAAACGTGCCGTGTCATTCAATCTTGTGCCAAGAAGGCTTTTTGGTTTATGTATTCCTGGAGTATCGCAAAAAACAATCTGGAAGTCAGAACCGGTAAGAACCCCTCTTATCTCCGTGCGGGTCGTTTGTGGTTTGTCTGAAACAATTGCTATTTTCTTTTCAAAAAAAGCATTCAATAAAGTGGACTTCCCGACGTTAGGTCTACCCACTAAACTGACAAAACCTGAAACATGACCTTCTGGTGCTTCCATTGAGGAATGATTTTCTGAAAAGTTATCCATTTAATGCTCTGGTGCAGTGACTCTTACTTGTGTAATCCTCCTGCCAACTACTTTCTCAACTACAAAATGGTGTTCAGCTATATCAACATTTTCTCCTGCTTCAGGGGCATGCCCTAAGGCATCAAAAATGAGACCACCCAGAGTGTCCCAGTCTCCTTCAGGCAAGACTCCTCCTAGTAGTTCATTTAACTCGTCGACTGGCATTCTCCCGTGAACACGCAAACCTCCCCCGATAAGTGGTTCTGCAAGAGCTTCTTCACTGTCGAACTCATCCACTATCTCCCCTACTACTTCCTCTATTAGGTCTTCTAAAGTCACAAGTCCAGCTGTCCCTCCATATTCATCGATAACGATCGCCAAGTGATAGTGATTAGATTGCATTTCGCGTAGCAACAGTCCAGCTTTCTTTGTTTCTGGAATAAATTGCGGTAACCGAGCCAGGTTTTTGACTAGGGTTTCACCGTTCCCGTCAAGCTGAGCTTCCATCATGTCTTTCGCGAAAACCACTCCAACTATTTCGTCTAAATTTTCGCTACTCATGGGAACTCGCGAAAAACCATTCAAAACAGCAACTTCCATAGCAGCAGAAACAGTGAAACTATCAGGCACACTAACTATGTCAGGTCTTGGTGTCATCACCTCTCTCACTAAAGTGTCGCCGAAAGCCAGCACAGACTCGATCAACTCATGTTCATCATCTTCTATCGATTTAGACTCAAGAGCTTTTTTAGCAGTTTCCAGAAGTTCGTCTTCGGAGACGACTCTGTTCTCGTTTGGTTTGAAAAATTTTTTTATTATCTTGCTAAACATCTTCAACTCTTAAGTGTTTCATGTGACGCCTGATCAGAGTTTTTTCCATTTCTTTCATTTCGACTTCCTCTGACTCTTCATAATGGTCGTAACCCAATAGGTGCAGTATCCCATGTGTCAAAAGAAGAGCAATTTCATCTTTAATATCTAAACCCTTATCTTTCGCCTGCTCCGCTGCTACTTCGGGGCATATGCAAACGTCACCCATGAGATAGACAGGATCGTCTGTTAGCGCATCTGGTTCATCTATTGGGAAAGCCAATACATCAGTTGGCCCTAACTTCGACAAATGCTTTTCGTTAAGTTTAGAAATCTCTTCTGTGTCTAAAAGAATCACATTCATTTCAAGTGGTCTTTTATTGGGAGCGACTTCTTCAACTACTTTTTTAGCAAATTCAACTAATAACTCTGGCTGTATTTCTCTACTTTTTACCCGTCGCTTGTCTATTACATCTATACAAGTTGCATCGTCGTTATCTGATACTTCTTCGATCAAGTTACTTACTACCGCTATTTTTTTTGAATTGACTGCCAGCATTTTCATAAGCTTGGACGATATCTTGAACTATTTTGTGTCTTACGACGTCCCTAGCTCCAAGTTTTACAAAACCCAAACCATCTATTCCGGAAAATATTTTTTCCAACCCATGAATTCCACTTCGGCCACCAGGAACATCCACTTGGCTTGCATCTCCAGTAACTATTACTCGTGATCCGAAACCAATTCTTGTTAGGAACATTTTCATTTGCTCTGGTGTCGTATTTTGAGCCTCGTCAAGGATTATAAAACTGTTGTTAAGAGTTCTTCCCCTCATGAAAGCAAGCGGTGCGACTTCTATTTGGCCTCTTTCAAGCAATCTTTCTGCTTTTTCTGGATCAAGCATGTCGAAAAGTGCATCGTAAAGAGGTCGGAAATAAGGATCAACCTTTGCCATTAAGTCACCTGGTAGAAAACCAACTCTTTCGCCTGCCTCGACGAGTGGACGGGTGAGAATAATGCGATCTACTTCTCCTTTTTGCATAGCACTGACAGCTAGAGCTACCGCTAACCAACTTTTTCCTGTTCCAGCTGGCCCTATGGCAAATGTGATTATGTTCTTACTTGCAGTGTCCAGATAGTTCTTTTGCCCTAAAGATTTAGCTCTAACTGGCTTTCCTCTTGCTGTAATAAGCAACTCTGTCGTTAATATTTCAGACGGATTCTCGTCTTCTCGGACCATTTCAATTGTTTTTTTGAGAACGTTCACGTCAAGAGGAAGTCCTCTTTCAAGCATTCTTGTCATCTCACGAAATATCTGCTCTATCAGATTTGCATTTTCACCATCAATAGCGATCTGATTGCCACGAACATGAATCTTTGCCTTCGGAAAAGAGGTTTCTATTATCTGTAAAAGCTCGTCGCTCTGCCCTAATAGTTCTGGCATAAGCTCATTCCCGGGAAGGTCGAATCTAACTTTTGTTTCCTGCATTTGAGAGATTCAGACTATCCGAAAGAAAACTTTCAGCATCACTGGGTTTTTAATATTAAAGATCCAATAGCCAATTTATTTTTTCCTTTTCTTCTTTTTTGACTTTCGTGTGATTTTCTTCAGCCTTGAGCGTCCTTTTTTCGAATGTTGCTTCTCAAACTCTGCTAAGACTCTAGGACCGGCTTCGTTTATCACATCTTCTGCTGCATTCAATAATGCTGAGATGCTCTGATCCTCTCCTAAGCTCGACGGTTCTTCTGGTGTTTCTGGTGTTATCAGGCTGCCATAACTCCAATTTACGTCAACTCTTCTTTTTTCAAATGCAGCACAATTTTCTGGACATCGCCAAGGCGCTTCAGGAGCTTTATCTAAATTGCATTTTCTAACAGTTTCGCCGTTGGGGTAGCTTCTACTTTCAAATTGTTTACAGTCTTCCCGCATCGGCATATAAACAGTATGTCATTTGAAATGGCGTTAGTAATTTATTTAACCCACAGAGCCTTCCATTTGTAATTCGATCAAACGACTCCACTCAACTGCATATTCCATTGGAAGAGTCTTAGTCACCGGTTCAATAAACCCATTTACAACCAACGACGTGGCTTGATCTTCTGACAAACCTCTGCTCATCAAATAAAAGAGTTGCTCATCAGCTACTTTTGAAACGGTTGCTTCGTGCCCAATAACAGCGTCTGAAGTTCCAACCTCCATGTATGGATAGGTATCTGAAATGCTTTCATCGTCAAGAATTAACGCATCACATTGAACATGGCTTTTGCAACCATAAGCGTCGTCTTCTACCCTTACCAGTCCTCTGTAGCTGGTTCTTCCTCCGTCTTTAGAGATTGACTTGGAAATGATTTTTGAGGACGTTTCGGGTGCTGCGTGAGTCATTTTCGCTCCTGCATCCTGATGCTGTCCTGAACCTGCGTATGCAACTGACAAGACTTCACCTGATGCTTTTGGTCCTGTCATAACAACTGCGGGGTATTTCATGGTCAGCTGGGATCCTATATTTCCGTCTATCCATTCCATGCGACCTTCCTCTTCAACCACAGCTCTTTTAGTCACGAGGTTATAAACGTTGCTTGACCAGTTTTGTATTGTCGTGTAGGTAACTCTTGCTGATGGTTTAACGACTATTTCCACTACCGCAGAATGCAATGAGTCTGTCGTATAAACAGGAGCTGAGCAGCCCTCTATATAATGGACCTCGGAACCTTCATCTGCAATTATTAAGGTCCTTTCAAATTGACCCATGTTTTCTGCATTAATTCTAAAGTATGCCTGCAGTGGCATTTCAACCTTCACGCCAGGTGGAACGTAGATGAAAGATCCCCCGCTCCAAACTGCAGAATTGAGTGCGGAGAACTTGTTATCGTTTGGTGGTATCACTTTGCCGAAATACTGCTTCAGAATCTCTGGATTCTCACGCAGAGCAGTGTCCATATCTGAAAAAATTACACCCTGTTCTTCTAGGTCTTCACGGTTTTTATGGTAAACAACTTCTGATTCGTACTGTGCAGTAACACCTGCTAGATATTTTCTCTCCGCTTCAGGTATTCCTAATTTTTCATAAGTATCTTTGATGGATTCAGGTACATCTTCCCAATCGTCGGAAAGTTCTTCAGTAGGTTTTATATAGTAATAAATGTCGTCAAAGTCGATCCCATCTAAATCTCCGCCCCATGCTGGCATGGGTCTCTTTAAAAACCTTTCATAAGCTTTAAGTCTGAAGTCGTGCATCCATTTAGGCTCATTTTTCATTCCAGACATCTCATTTATAATTTCAGAGTTAAGGCCCTTTTTTGGTTTGAAGATGTAGTCTTCTTCGTCACTCCATCCAAGTTGGTAGTTGCTTAGATCTACGCCTATTTCACTTGAAGTCACTTTTTCACTCCCGCTGGGTTAAGCACAATTTCTCCTATTTAGATAGTAACAATTATCAACAACTAATGCTAAGAAAGTCATAGGAAATTAAGTTTCTATTCACTCATCCGTCTTTGCCTGTCCAACCAACCTAGAAGAACCGCAATAGCTCTTGGGTCATGTCTCAAATGATGCCCCGCCCCTTCTATCAACCTCATGTCTGTATTCCCATGAGCATCCGAAAGGGCTCTGGCCTCTAAAGATGAAACCACATCGTCTTCAGTTCCATGAACTATAAGCACATTCTTCTCATGGAGTTCAGAAATAGAAGACTCAGCAGAAATTTGTTTTAGTTCTTTCGCCCATGAATCAAAATCTTCTGGGAAATCATTATCAGGAATTACGCCGGCTCTACGCGCATGTATAAGAAGACGTTTTGGGGAAGCCGCCCATACAGACCAATCCGCTGGGGCTGCAAGTGCTCCCACACCTTTTACTTTTGTTTCTCGAGCTGCTGCACAAATAGATATTGCCCCTCCGCTTCCGAAACCAACTAACCATATTTCTCCTACTCTTGGATGATTACTAAGTTCTGCAATAGATGCACGAACATCCGTTAACCAACCTCCGAGACTGAAGCACCCTTCTGATGCTCCAGTCCCTCTTAATAGTGGAGCCATGGTTATGAATCCCATTTCGGAAGAAATCCTATTTGCCAGTTCCGGCAAGGTTGCAGCTGAATTTGCACCACCACCAGGACCTTCTGGGAAACCATGAATCAATAGAACGCATGGAAGAAGTTCCTCGGTTGACTCAGGAACCTCAAAATGTGCAACTAATTCCAACCCTTCGGAGTCGAAATGATGCTCATTAACCATCTATAGAAGACTTTCTGCTAACAATTGCCATTGTTTTATCGGTAACCCATTTTGGAATTCATGACGTTCTGTTTGATCTACGACTAGTTGGACGCAAACGTGATCTGCCCCAGCTTCAAAATGCTCAATGACTTTGGTTGAAACTGTTTGTATATCCCCCCAAGGTCTTATGGCGTCTAATAATCGGTCACTACCCCCTTCACTCAGGTCATCTTCGGTGAAACCCATCCTCAAAAAGTTATTTCTATAATTTGGCAGGTCAAGATAAATGGATAGATCTTTTCGTGCTAGCTCTCTAGCTTTTAAAGAATCAGTTTCTAGAATTACAGCAACCATCGGGGCTAAGAAAGCGTCTTCTCCCATTATTTCACGCGCCATTGCCGTGTGATCTGAAGTCACATTATATGGATGAGCGCCCCAAGTTGATTCTGCTGCAAGTTTCAGAGCTTTTGGTCCTAAAGCGCCAATACAGATAGGGGCTTCATCCTCGGGTGGGAAAGCCCAGAAAGGAGACTTTTTCATGTTCTCTATGTAGCTACTTAAATGATCTAGAGGTTTTTCCCAACTGTGACCACGAATGACCTCAACAAAAGGTCCATGACTCACACCTACTCCTAGTAAAAACCTGTTAGTAAATGCTTCAGAAAGTGTCCGCGTGGCACTGGCCATCGCCAAAGCATCACGAGAATAAATGCTGGCAATTCCTGTTGCTAGAACAATTTTCTGAGTAGCCGAAAGTAAAAGACTTGAATGCACAAATGGATCACGCCCTGCGGTTTCAGGGATCCAAATGGCGCCAAAACCCATTTCCTCAATTTCGCCCGCCGCTTCACGAGCCCTTCCGGATGGAACACCATCTAATTGATGTGTCCAGATTCCGATTTTTCCTGGATCAAGAGCGACTCTGTCCATTTTACTAGTCAATTCTTCTAAGGTTTTTTATGTAGTTCGGGCCTCTGGCTGTGTAAGAAAGGGCATTTAACATATTGGCACCTTCAGCCACTACCCCTTCTCTAACTTGAGCGGGAACCCCCAGAGCCATTGACAGAGGTGGTACTTCTTGACCGTTTCTAACAACAGCGTTAGCTCCAACTATCGAACCTCTACCAACAACTGCGTTGTGCAATACCACCGCTCCAACCCCCACCAACGCCTGGTCTTCGATTCGGCATCCTTCTAAATGGCACAAGTGACCCAATGTGACGTCATCGCCAACTGTAGTTACGACTTGAGGGATGCAATGTATTACAGCGTTGTCCTGAATCGAACTTCGAGCACCGATTGCAATCTTGCCGTCATCACCTCTGATCACTGCATGCGGCCAAACACTTGACTCGGCTCCGATGATCACATTTCCAATAATCACTGCCTCCGGGTGCACATAAGCACTCGGATCTATCTGAGGTTCAAATTCCCCTAGAGCATAAATAGGCATTTAATTACTCCGATACTGACCGTAGGAGCCACCCAAAAATAACAACGGCGAGCCTGTTTCCATAATCTTTGCACCTAAAACCTCTCCAGTTACGAACCAATGATCGCCCGCCTCTGTAACACTAAAGAGTGAGCAATCAATGCTAGCCAAACTGCCTTCTATGGCCGGCAACCCTTCTGTGGATTCATACCAAGAAATGACTTCCCATGGGTCGTTCTCTTTCCGAAAAAATGCATTAGCAACATTCTCCTGCTGGTCTGAAAGTACATTGACACAAAATTTATTTTCATTTTCCATCTTTTTCCATGTATTTGAATCTTTACCAGGCAAGAATCCAACCAAAGGAGGTTCCATAGAAACTGAAACAAAAGAGCCAATAACCATCGCTTGAGGCCCTTCAGGAGAAGAAGAAGTCACCAGAGTAACTCCAGTTGGGTACCTGCCAAGTACTTTTCTGTACTCATTTCCATCAATCAGTTCTGACAATTTTCTTCCTTAATATTTATGCAGTTAAAAAAGGTTAGCTCAGACATTCAAAGACCCCGACCCAGAGAGCACATCGAGAAAGTATTGTGCGATAATTAAAGTATGAGTTCTCATTTACTTGATAAGAAAAGTAAAGATATGGTTCTCGCTGTTGTAAAGAATGACTGCCCTACATGTCAACTCTTAATCCCGACACTTGAGAGCTTAGGGAAAGCAGGAAAACTAACTGTTGTACTGCAGGACGAAATGGATTTTCCTTATGAAGCCGACTGGGTGGTAGACGACAGTGAATTAGAAATAAGTTGGAATTTGGACCTAGAGTTCGTTCCCACTCTTTTACATCTTAAAAATGGTAAAGAAGTTGAAAGAACTGTCGGATGGTCACGCAAAGAGTGGCGTAAAATCACTGGCGATTCGACTCTTGGGGACGACCTTCCGGAATTCAAACCTGGTTGAGGTTCTCTTACTGTTGATCCCGGGAGAATCGACCAACTTAAATCAAAATTTGAAAATTCAGAATTCAGTTCAAGGCAAGTTGAGTTTGCCATACAAGAAGATACTTACGAAGCCATGTTTGAGAGATCATGGACTGACGGCCTGCCAGTAGTGCCGCCAACTACTGAAAGAGTGAGAAAGATGCTAGAGGGGACTACTAGGTCACCTGATGAAATAATTGTTTCAGTTCCTCCGAATTTAATCGAATGCACTGTCGAGAAGATCGCAATAAATGCTGTAATGGCTGGCTGTAAACCTGATTATTTACCTGTAGTTATCTCTGCCCTGGAAACTATCTGCACTGAAGAATTCAATATGCACGGAGTTTTAGCCACAACCATGTCGGTCGGACCGATTTTTGTCGTAAATGGACCTATAACCCGCGATATTGGTATGAATTCGGGAATAAATGTTTTGGGTCATGGAAATAGAGCGAACAGTACTATTGGTCGGGCCGTTCAACTAGTGATTCACAATGTTGGCGGTGGCGGGCCTGGTGGCATAGATCGCTCGACTTTAGGCCACATGGGTAAACAAGGATTTTGTTTTTCCGAAAATGAACTCTCATCACCATGGTCGTCACTTGCTGAAAGTCGTGGGTATAACTCTTCACAAAATGTCGTAACCGCTTTTACAGGTGAAGGGCCACGACTGGTAATGGATCAAAAAAGCAGAACACCTGAGTCGCTTATACGTACGCTTGCCGAACATTTGATTTCATCTGTCTCATCAAGAGTTGTTGTCGGAATGGACGCAATGCTTGTCTTGTCGCCTGAACATGCTTCTAGATTCCACGAAGCCGGATGGAGTAAGGATCGTTTCTTGGAAGAAATCGCTGAGATAATGATGATTGACACTGACAATATAATTGCAGGATCGGGTGGCATTGAAGAAGGACTTCCAACAGAGATGAAAGGAATGAGCCTCCCGAAATTTAAGCCCAATGGCCTACTACTAGTCCAGGCTGGAGGGCCTGCAGGACTATTTTCGGCAATAATTGGAGGGTGGCTTAATGGCCCATCAGGAAGTGAACCTGTCAGTAAGGAGATTTCGGCATGACGAATGAAAGAGTTCTTTTAGATCCAACTTCTGAGAGTACCCCTATGGAAAGAAACCTATCAGAAAGACCCGAAACAATGAATGGTCTAACAGTTGGCTTATTAGACATTTCTAAAGGTCGTGGGGACATTTTTTTGAATCGTCTTGAGGAAAAACTTTCTGATATCGGAATAAAAACACTTAGGTTTAAGAAACCTACTTTTACTAAACCTGCACCTGTGGATCTACGCCAAGAGATTGCTACCAAATGTGACGCCGTGATCGAAGCTTTAGCTGATTGAGGTTCTTGTACGACATGCAGTGTGCATGACATCGATGATATTGAAAGAAGAGGAATTCCAGCAGTTATGATTGCTTCCGCCCCTTTCGAAGATGCCGCTCAGACACAAGCTGACGCTCTTGGACTGGATATTTCACGAGTTTTTGTACCTCATCCTGTTCAAGATAGAACAGACGACGAAATGCACGAAATGGCCGATCTGGTATTTAATAAAGTTTTGGATACTCTCACCAGATGACAAGAAATGTTGCTGTAGCGCCGGATACGAGACCGGAGATGTACAAAATGATGTGCGATGCTGTGGAACGCTCTGGCGCAACATTAACTGCTATCGAAGATGCAGAAGGTCTAATTTGGGCAGATCCTGCAAGACCGGAACTTTTTCCTGAAATAGCAGAAAAAGCAAATTCGCTCGAATGGATCCAACTTCCTTACGCTGGCATCGAGCCCTTTGCCAATAATCTAGATTCTAAATGGCGTTGGACATGCGGTAAGGGCGTTTACGCTCCCGCTGTAGCTGAGACAGTCCTTGCACTCGCACTGTCCCTATCCAAAAATTTACATGGCTACGCAAGAGCAAGCGAATGGTCCGGACCAGTTGGTCGCTATCTGCACGGATCTAATGTGACCATTCTTGGAGGCGGAGGCATAACCGTTGAACTTTTACCTCTCCTTGCTCCATTCGATTGCACCACGACAGTAATTAGAAGAAAAAACGAGGACCTGGCGGGTGCCACTTTTACTCACACACCTGAAAAACTTGAAGAAGTTCTAGAAACAACTGACCTCCTAATTCTTGCTTTGGCTTTAACGAAAGAGACCAAAGGCATTATTGACAAAAAGACTCTAGGCCTAATGCCGTCTCATTCTCACATAGTTAATGTTGCTAGAGGTGGGCATATTGTGACTGAAGATCTAATTGAAGCCTTAAAAGAAGGAAAAATTGCCGGGGCGGCTTTAGATGTTACAGATCCTGAACCTCTACCGGCCGATAGCCCTCTATGGTCTGACCCCCGTTGCATCATCACTCCACATATCGGCAACACTCCAGAAATGGGTTTAAAACTGCTTGATCCCTTTATAGAGGAAAATGTCCGACGTTTTATTAACGATGAAGAACTATTAGCGCCTGTTGATGTAGAACTGGGTTACTAATTGGGTGCATGGGCTGGTTTTCTACTAGCAATAGTTTTTGTTTTTGCGGCAATTAGTAAATTTCGTGATCCAACTACGACAGAAAAATCGATTGCCTCTCTAGGGCTTCCTTATCCTAAATTCTTAGCCTCCTTACTCCCAACCGTAGAGCTCCTCTGCTCCGTTCTGTTAGCAATCGATCCACGTTCTGGCGGACCCTGTGCTGTGGCTCTATTGGCAGCTTTCACCACACTCATCGCAGCTCAAATCCTTTCAGGTAACCCTCAGGACTGTGCGTGCTTTGGCTCCTGGTCCACTAAACGAATATCTTCTTGGGACTTATTAAGAAACCTCATTCTGATAGCACTCGGTGTTTTAGCAACACTCGACTGAACTCATCGTTATTTGGGCTGATACCTTCACAATAGAGACAGGACAAAACTTTTAAGGAGGGTCACTCAAATGGATGGTTTGATGATGGATGTTCCACTTTCTCTTAATCACATATTCGCCCGAGCAGAAAAACTATTCCCTGAAAAAGAAATTATCACAGCCACTCCTTCTGGCAGAGAAAGATTGAGCTACGGGGACTGGGCCAAACGCACACGACGCCTAGGCGGCGTATTTGATGACCTAGGAATAAGTGACGATGGCCGTATAGCAACTTTCGCTTGGAACAACTCGAGACACCTGGAGTTGTATTTCGCGCCCTCATGCACTGGGCGTGTGGTCCACACATTAAACCTTCGCTTATTCCCTGATCAGCTTACATACATAGTTAATCACGCTGAAGATGAGGTGATTTTCATAGATCAATCGGTTGCAGGTTTGATTTGGCCTCTAATGAACCAATTCGAAACTGTGAAACATGTCGTTCTAATGAATGATGGAGCCCCAGCACCTGACCCTTCAGAAATTAACGCGAATGTTCATGACTATGAAGAATTACTAGAGGCTGCTGATCCAGTGGATTGGAAAACAGTCGAAGAAAACCGTGCTGGATCAATGATGTACACATCTGGCACCACAGGAAATCCAAAAGGTGTCGTCTATTCCCATCGTTCTATGGTTCTACACACATTTGGTGTGATGATGGCAGACAGCGTAGGGATAAACGAGAAAGACGTTCTAATGCCAGTTGTTCCAATGTTTCATGCTAATTCCTGGGGTATTGCTCATGCAGGAGTTGCAACCGGTGCAAATCTGGTGATGCCTGGTGCAGACCTCTCCCCTCCCGCTTTAGCAACTCTCATAGAAGAAGAAAAAGTTACAGTAGCAGCTGGGGTTCCTACTATTTGGATGGGTGTTTTGCCGGAACTTAAAGGCCGCGACACCTCTGCTCTGCGATCAATACCTTGTGGAGGTTCAGCTGTTCCTAAGTCTCTATCAGAGGGATACAGGGAACAAACTGGACTGCCCCTTCTGCAAGCTTGGGGAATGACCGAGACAAGTCCAATCGCTGCTGTTTGCAATATCAAATCAAGCCTTTCTCATCTTGACGAAGAAGCCAAAGCAGACCTCCGCACTACAGTCGGGCTCGCCGTACCAGGGGTTGATTTCAGAGTTGTTGATCCAGAAACCGGAGAAGAGCTCCCTTGGGATAGCGAGTCTCGTGGCGAACTTCAAGTTAGTGGACCGTGGGTTGCCAAAACCTACTACAACGACGAGAGAGCCAACGATTCCTTTACCGAAGATGGATGGCTTAAAACTGGTGACGTAGCAACTGTCGATTCAAACGGTTATATCAGTCTTGTTGACAGAACTAAAGATCTAATCAAATCAGGTGGTGAATGGGTAAGTTCAGTCGAATTGGAAAATGAAATCATGGCCCACCCAGAAGTTCTCGAAGCCGCTGTAATAGGGGTTGCTTCAACAAAATGGGGTGAGCGTCCTATGGCTTGTGTCGTTCGTTCTGAAGATTCCCAGATTTCCTCTGAAGATATAATCTCTTGGCTGGATGACCGTGTGGTCAAATGGTGGATTCCTGAGCGTGTTGAATTTATAGACGAAGTGCCTAAAACTTCAGTTGGGAAATTCTCCAAAAAAACACTCAGAGATCAGTTTTCAGATTTAATCGTAGATTGACTCACCAAGTGCAATGAAGGTGTTTGATCCCATTTATAAATCCACTCATCAATCTGTCAGGTTGCTCAGTAGCAACTAGCCCGGGAATACTTTTTCTTATTTCCCTCAGCATGACGGTTATTTCACGTCGAGCTAGATGTGCTCCTAGGCAGAAATGCGGTCCTGGGGCTCCATAGCCGAAATGATCATTTGATTGGCGTGAAATATTAAATTCATGGGGATTTTCAAAAACTGACGGATCGCGATTTGCAGCCCAATAATAAAGACTCAATTTGTCCCCTTCTTCAAACTCCTGATCACCTATACGCACGCCATCTCTTGTTGCTGTCCTTCTCATAAAGATCACAGGGCTTGCCCAACGAACAATCTCTTCAACAGCTTTTGGTGCCAGATTCTCAAAATCATTCCAGAGAATTTCTTTTTGCTCAGGGTTTTCGGTCAGTAAGTGCA
The DNA here is from genome assembly GCA_002699555.1 of Dehalococcoidia bacterium. GTDB lineage: Bacteria > Actinomycetota > Acidimicrobiia > Acidimicrobiales > MedAcidi-G1 > MedAcidi-G1. The sequence continues at coordinate 19,294 of PABN01000076.1, read as the reverse complement.
GTCCCCAAGAAAGTGCGTTTCTAGTCGTTTCGTTTCCTGCCACTAGTAAAAGAATAAAAAATGAAGCAATTTCCTCTTCTGAAAGTTTCTCTCCTTCCACCTCTGCATATAAAAGAGCGGAAGTTAAGTCGTCAGTCGGTGTTTTGCTTCTTTCTTCGAGCATTTCTTTCATAAGAGCTGCAAGTTCAAATGCCGCACCCATTATTGCACCAATAATGTCAGTACCTTCTGGCGTGTATTCAACATCACCCGCTCCCAAAATCATGTTTGACTTATCAAAAACAAAGTCGACTCGATCCTTTGGAACACCCATCATTTCACAAATGACTAAAAGAGGCAGCTGAGCAGCTACTTCAACTACAAAATCACATTCGCCTTTTTCAAGTGCATTCATTATGATTTCTTGCGCTATTCGCTCAACGGACTCCTCGACAGATGAAAGCCGACGTGGTGTGAAACCACTTGAAACGATGCTTCTTAGTCTCTTGTGTCTCGGATCGTCCATATTGATCATAGATCCGAAAAAATCAAGCATTTCTTCTGGAAAATCAACCGTGCTCGTAGCTCCCTGCCCACTACAGAAATCTTCTGGTCTTCTACTTGCTTCCGCTACATCTGAATGCCTGACGAGAGAATGGAATCCTTTTTGTTCAGAAAGCACTCCAAAGATTTCTTCTGGTAAGTCAAAATAACGGTAGGGATCTTCCGAACGTAATAGATCAAAAGCTTCTTCTCTGTAGTCCAATGGCTTGGACCAAAATTCTGGACGAGCTAGGTTAATTTCTTCAATTTTCATGTTTTTGATCTTACGCCAAACTTCATTCAATAAAAATTTGGAAATTTATATGTTGGGTTATTGTTTTTAGGCACTCTACGTGCCATTATTTTCTTGTCGCTCAAGCCCAGATGAGGAGAGGCTGTGGAACTTTTTAATGACTGGATGGGAATTTCCGGCGGAGGCCAAGCACTAGGTCGTTACGCTCACTATCTAGGTGGTATCACTTGGATAGGCCTGTTGTACTTCTTTAACTTTATACAAGGTGCAGCATTTGGTGAAATGAGTGACGGAGCTCGCGGCGAAGCACTACGTAAGATTACTTGGCGAACGCTTTGGTGGTTCCGCTGGGCAGCAATGCTTACATGGGTATCGGGAATCTGGATATTGGTACATCAGGAACTAATTCATGATATGGATTACTGGCGTTCAGTGCCTGGCATGGGAATTGCCTTTGGTGCAATTCTTGGAACCACGATGGCTGCAAACGTTTGGATGGTTATTTGGCCTGCGCAGAAAATAGCAATCGGATCCTCAGTTACTGTGAGTGAAGGCGGCGAAGCCGATGCTGAAGCTCCGGCAGCTGCTAAAAGGGCCGGTCGTGCGAGCCGAGTCAATACTCTTTTTTCAATTCCTCTTATTTTCTTCATGATGTGGCCTAGCCACTTCGGACTTAACTTTGACAGTCCAGAAGGGGGCACTAGGGCCGTTTTGTGGATTGTCTTCGCTCTTATTTGGTTAGTAATGGAACTGTCAGCTCTTGGCAAAATCGGAGGCTATGACAGCAAGATAAACGCAGTTGTTTTAGAAAAGCATCAAGACACAATCAAGTGGGGCTTCCTCATAACATTGGTCCTTTACCTTCTTTTCGAAATACTCGCCTAAAGAAACAGACTTTAACTAACTAATAGTTTTGCTTCCATACCGCTAGTCCTATGACCGGCTATATCGCAGTAGAGGATGTATCTACCAGCTTTTAATTCGATCTCTCCAAAAGCTGTTTTTTCGTCCCCAACCTCAAGTTTGAATTCATCCTCCAGGCCTTCTATAACCAAAGTATGAGATTGGAAACCATCTAGCAGATATTCAATCTGTACTAGGCCTTCCTTTGCTTCATACATGTCAGCATCAAATTTCTGACTGTCATAAGTTGTGACACGAACTACTCCGTCCATGCTTGGAGCAGCTGTCTTTTGTTCTGCACTGCCTCCACATGAGATCAACAATAGAGTGGCCATTATTGTTCCGGTATATTTTCTGATTTTCATGACTCTCCTCGTTTCATCCATCACTTAAGACTAACAATGAGTCATCATTAGATAATGATAAAAGTGTCACTTCTTGTTAATCCTTTGGCCGGTAAGGGTAAAGCAACTTCTATTGCCAAAGAACTAATAGATTTTTTAAACGAATTAAATGCTGAAGTAGATCTTCTAGTGCCAGAAAATCGCGATGAAGTTATAGCTGCAGCAAGCGATGCAATCAATTCTGGAATTGATCGGCTTATCGCCGTAGGTGGTGACGGTTTAATTCATCAGGCTGTAAACGCACTCGCTAATACCGACACGCCGCTAGGAATAATTCCAGTGGGCACCGGAAATGACTTCGCTAGATCGCTAGGCCTAAATTCTGGTGACTTATTTGAACAGACAAAGAAAGCCATGGCGCCTCCTATAGAAATTGATTTAATCAAATGCGGCTCAAACTATGTTACGACCAGTGCGATTTGTGGTTTTCCTGCTGCTGTAAATCTGCGCGCCAACAACCTACGTTTCCCTAAAGGTTCCTCTAGCTATACATTTGCTACTCTTATAGAACTTCCTTTGATGTCGCCTGCTTCTTACAAACTGAAGCTCAACAGCGAGAGCCTCGAAATAAAAGCTGCTGCTGTAATTGTTGCGAATTCTGCCTATTTCGGTGGTGGGATGAAAATATGTCCTGACGCTGAAACATCTGACGGTCTTTTAGATGTCTGCATAATTGGCGATGTCGGCAAGTTTGATTTATTGAGATCGTTCTTAAAGGTTAGAACTGGTGACCATGTCGATCACCCTAAGGTTTCCATTCACAAGGCTTCTGAAATTGAGATAACCGGAACAGGAATAATACGTGGAGATGGTGAACAACTTGGCGAACTTCCAGCAAAAATTACCCTTCAAAGAGGTGCGATAAAAGTAGCGGGGGGTGACAGTCGTCCACCCGGAAGAGGCTAATGTGTGTTCATGAGTAAATTTCGAGTTGAGATCACTTACTGCCTTCCTTGAGATTACTCAAGCTATGCCGTGAGCACAGTCCAAGAGTTACTAACTAACTACCAACAGGTTCTAGAGGATGTTCGACTAATACCGGGTGGAAGCGGCATATTTGACGTTACTGTCGATGGCGAATTGATCTACTCGAAACATGAAAATGGTAGACACATAAAAAGTGGTGAGATCATAGACCTCTTTAAAAAATTTACTGAAAAGTAGCTTTACCGGCTAGTAAGACAGTAATTTAAAGCCATGTGCCTTATCTCACAACGAAATAAAGCATCTTGATAATTAATCCTCTAGAATTTAATAGAGAAACCCAATAACTAGGAGAAAAAAGTGAGCCTCGAAGGAACCCAGACCCACGAGAATTTAAAAGCTGCATTTGCAGGAGAGTCACAAGCAAATCGCAGATACCTTTACTTTGCAAAGGTTGCCGATGTAGAGGGGTATCCAGATATCGCTGGAAACTTCCGAGATACCGCTGAAGGTGAAACCGGTCATGCCCATGGACACCTTGACTATATGAAATCTACAGGTGATCCTGCCACAGGTCTTCCAATCGGTGAAACTGCTGAAAACCTAGCTGCAGCAGTCGCTGGTGAAACCCACGAGTACACAGAAATGTATCCTGGTATGGCAAAAACAGCCAGAGAAGAAGGCTTTGAAGAAGTCGCTGACTGGTTTGAGACTTTAGCTAAGGCCGAAAAAGCTCACGCTGGAAGATTTCAATCACTTTTGGATTCAATTAGCTGAAATTACTAATACTTGTTCATTCACAAAACTTGAAAGACCTTTATCAAAATAAACAACTTGGGAATACAAGTGAGTGAACCTATACCATATGCACCCACCGAGGGAATATCATATTCACCTTCAGAAAGCATCTACTGGGATCATGATGCCTTATCTGGCGAGATTGACCGTACTTTCGAGATTTGTCACGGATGTCGAATGTGCTTCAAATACTGCGATAGTTTTCCGCTCCTGTTCTCCTTTATCGACGAGCGTCATGACGGTGATGTAAGGAAAATTAGCGAAATAGAAACAGAACAAGTCATGGATGCTTGTTTTCAGTGCAAGCTTTGCGAAGTTCAGTGTCCCTACACAGTGAGAGAGAACCACGAATTTCTTTTGGACTTCCCAAAGCTTGTTCACAGATACAAAGCACAGAAAACTGCAAAACATGGTGTCTCGTTTAGAAATAAAATGCTTGGAGATCCTGAAAAAACTGCCAAACTTGTCCGTTCCACATTCGGGATAGCCGACAAGCTCAATCAAAAAAGTCGTATGCATAGGAAATTTATGGAGTTTCTAGTCGGTATACACAATGAAAAAAATCTTCCAAAATTTCCAAGGGAAACTTTTACTTCTTGGGCCGAAAAAGAAAACTTGATTTCCGGGGAGTCTGAAGGAGAAGTAGTGCTTTTCCCCACTTGCTATGTAGAAAATAATGAACCAGAAATAGGTCAAGACACCGTTAAAGTGCTGAAAAAAAATGGAATTTCTGTGACATGCGAAAAAGGACTTGCTTGCTGCGGAATGCCAGCTTGGGAGTCCGGCGATCTGGAGACTATGCAAGACTTTGCTTCAAAGAATCTAGATCTTCTCGAACCACATGTTAAAGCAGGAAAAAAAGTAGTAGCTATAAACCCGACCTGTTCGATGATGCTCAGNCAGGAATACCCNGAACTAGTNAAAGAAGAAGATAAANANAGAGCTNTGNTNCTNGCNGAAAANNTTGCTGATCCAAGTGANTATTTGTGGTCTATTCGAAATGAAGAAAGGTTTAATACTGACTTTGCAACGACTCCACAGAAAGTTAGTTATCACACCCCTTGCCATTTAAGGGCACAGTCCATCGGATTTAAAGCCAGAGATCTTCTTCGTAAAATTCCTGGAGTTAAAGTCGACACAACAATGGAATGCTGCGGTCATGACGGAACCTTTGCGATGAAAACTGAAAGCTTTGAAGCTTCTGTTCGAATAGGAAAAAAATCATTCGATTCAATGTCCGAAAGTTCTGCAGAAGTTTGGGCTACAGACTGTCCATTGGCGGCGATGCAGTTTGACCAACATGCAGATAGGCGCCCCATGCACCCAATGTCTATTTTGGCTCAGGCATACGATGAAACTGGCTTCTCCACGTCTGTAGATCAAATTCAAGAAACGGATTCTAAAAATGAATAAAACAACTCATGCTTCCAGTCCCCACCATGTAAAAAGATCAGAAATTTTCGATTACCAAACTTATGAAGAGCACAGAGGAGACACCAAAAGTAAGATTTTCGAAATTAAAAAGCACCGAAGAGTCCATCTGGGAGAAAATCTTACTTTTCTATTTGAAAACCACGAAACGATTAAATATCAGATTCAAGAGATAATGAGGGTCGAAAAAATTGTCAAAGAATCTGCCATTTTAGAAGAACTAAATACATATAACAGTTTTCTTGGGAATTCAGGAGAATTAGCTTGTGTCCTTTTGATAGAAATCGAAGAAGAGTCAGACAGGAAACCGCTTTTAGAAAATTGGATGGGCATGGAAAAATGCATCTACATTTTAGATGAAGTGGGTAATAAAATTTTTGCGGAACACGATCCGACCCAAGTAGGAGATAGAAGACTATCTGCAGTTCAATATCTAAAGTTTGTGATTAAAGAGCCTCCCATCGCTATTGGTTGCACTTTTGATGAACTGGCGGGAGAAACTGAACTTACAAAAGAACAAAGAAATGCCCTAGCGGAAGATCTATCAGCAACTCTCGCTTAATACTTATATGAACCCTTATTTAGGTATTTAAGAGACCATGGCTTGACATTTCGATAATAACCATTATTATCGAAATATGGCTCTTGCAACTGAATTAACACATACAGGTCAAGATGAGCTAAAGGAACGGCTTCTTCATGCTGCTGCTGAGGTTTTCGCTGAAAATGGCTATGAAAAAGCTGGTGTGGCTGAGATAGCTCGTCGTGCTGGAGTTACAACTGGTGCTATTTATAGTCGATATAGCGGAAAAGCTGAACTCCTAATCGATGCAGTAGACAGACATTTGTTGACACAGCTCAACTCACTTCATTCAAACGCATCAGCAATCGATGTGCTTTCCCATCTCGGTGACCATCTTCTAGATGACCTTTCAGATGGAACAGGACTTTTCCTCGAAGCTGTAGTTGCAGCAAAACGTGACCCTGAGCTTGCCGAACGATTGCGTCATGTTTTACAAAGTGAAGAGAATAAACTTGGGCAGCTAATTGAAGAAGCTGCCCCACATCAAGACGTAGACCAACTTGCCCTAATGCGTTTGGCGCATGCAATTGGATTCGGAATGACCTTAACCAGAACTATTGGACTGGAACTCCCTTCTAGGGATGACTGGACAACAGTTATAAATCTAGTAATTGAAGCGTTTATTAATAACGAAACGAAAACCCAGGGAGGCTGATCGTGACCACAATAGAAACCAATCAAAGTATCGAAGAATACGCTAATGACCCAGAAAGAATAACTGAGTATTCAGTGTGGAACGAGGACGTAACTTCCTTAATACATGCTGTAGAAGATAATGCTGAAGCGATCTTCACCTGGGGCTATGACAAAGGGGAACGAGCTCCTCTTGACCGTTTGTATGAAAAAGCAAAAACGTCACAATGGAACGGTCAAACTGATCTCGACTGGTCCATCGAAGTAGACCCATACAACATGATCCTCCCAGCAAACCCTATGGAGGCAGACTATTTCAAAACAAACCCAGACTCCCCTCTTCACAAGTTCTCTGACAAAGAATGGGGTGAACTTGGAGTCGAATCGCTCAACTGGAGCCTTTCACAATTTATGCACGGTGAACAGGGAGCGCTTCTATGCACGGCGAAAATAGTTGAGACTGTTCCCTGGATTGACGCTAAATACTACGCTTCGACTCAAGTCGTCGATGAAGCAAGGCACGTCGAGGTGTTTGCTCAATATCTTGATCAAAAAATGGGCGGAATAAACTATCCGGTCAATCACCACTTAAAAGCTCTACTTGATGACATCATCAAAGACAGTCGATGGGACATCACCTATCTAGGAATGCAAATAATGGTTGAAGGGTTAGCTCTAGCAGCCTTTGGTTTCATGCACCAAACAACTGAAGAACCACTCCTCAAGAAACTTCTTCGTTACGTCATGTCAGATGAAGCCAGACACGTCGCGTTCGGAGTTTTAAGCCTTCAAGAGGTCTACAAAGATATGGATGCTAAGGAAATCCGCGAAAGACAGGAGTTCACATTCGAAGCAGCGCTTCGTATGAGAGACCGTTTCTTACGTCAAGAGATGTGGGAAAAACTAGGGGTTGACGTCAAAGAAATGGTCAAATATCAGCTGGAAATGCCTGACGAATTAAGAGTATTCCAACGTCTTCTTTTCTCCAAAATAGTTCCTAACTGTAAAAAACTTGGACTACTTGATGCGGGAGACGGATGGTTGCGAGATCGTTTCACTGAAATAGGTGTAATCGAATTTGAAGACTGGGTTGATACAGGCTCAGAATATGAAGACTTTGACCTTGACAAGAGCCTTGAAGCGAAGGACCAAGAAGTACGAGAAGCAGCTCATGAGGTCTTTCATAAAGAAGACGCCTAAAGGTGCAGCCAACACTTAAACCATAAAACTCTTAAAAGATATAGCTTTAATCGGAGTCAGTGCCAGCATCTATCGCTACATGATGCCTGATGACTTCGTCAATAATAAAACGCAGAAATTTTTCACTAAACACCGGATCTATACCAGCATCTTCTGCAAGTTCACGCATTCGTTTAACCTGCTCAGCTTCTCTTTCTTTGTCTTCAGCAGGTAAGCCATTCTCAGCTTTATAAACACCGACCTGATGAGTTATACGAAACCGTTCAGCCAACAAATGAATCAGAGCAGCATCAACATTATCGATACTTGACCGGTACTCTTCCAGTAAATCTCTGTTATCTTCCATGCCTTCTCCTAGCAAGAGTGGGCTTTAATTTATTTCTAATATAAGCGTATTACCTGAGATGAAAATGAACACCAATTAGAAGTAGTCTCTCTTCATATAAACACTTAGAACAATGAGGCAAGTATGGAGATACCACTAACACTTACCGACTATCTTAAAAGAGCTGAACTCGTCTACGGAGATCAAATTGCCGTGGTCGATGAGCCTGACCAACCGGCAAATCCTTTAAGGGAACTCACATATAACGACCTCGCTCAATCGGCTCGGAGTTTAGCGGCAGGTCTGGACGATCTTGGAATTGAGCTCGGTTCACGAATTGCAATAGTTTCACAAAATTCTGCAAGGATGCTGATCTTCCTATTCGGAACCAGCGCATTTGGAAGAATTGGCGTTCCAATAAACTTCAGGCTTAATAAGGAAGAAATTGCTTACATAGTTGAACATTCAGGAGCCGAAGTTCTTCTAATCGATCCTGAGCTTAAAGAAGACCTTGCAGACATCAACGTGAAACATTTGTTTGTTTTAGGTGAAGAATCAGATCACTTATTTGAGACTACAAACACTCCTAAGCCTTGGACGCCAGATGAAAATGCCACAGCGACCATCAACTACACAAGCGGCACCACCGCTCGCCCTAAAGGCGTAGAAATGACACATAGAAACTTGTGGCTGAATGCTGCAATCTTTGGTTGGCAAACTGGTGTTGACCATCGCGAGGTGTATCTACACACGCTTCCCATGTTCCACTGCAATGGATGGGGAATGCCATACGCAATTACTGGAATGGGGGGTAAACACATTGTCCTAAGAAAAATTGATGGTATGGAGATCCTAAAACGTATCGAAGAGCATCACGTGACTCTACTCTGCGGCGCTCCAGCTGTAATCGCATCAATCCTCGAAGCTGCAGCCGAGTGGGATGGAGAAATACCTGGAAATGGGAAAATGCGAATAGTTGTTGCAGGAGCACCACCACCAACCAAAACGATAGAGAGAGTCGAAACCGAACTTGGATGGGAGTTCATTCAAATCTACGGCCTAACAGAAACAGCTCCCTTCGTAACAATGAACCGCATCCGTCCTGAATGGGACGATAAGACAGCGCAAGAGAGAGCTGTTCTACTTTCGAGTGCCGGAAGCCCAGCACTTGGCATAGATCTCTCCACTTCCTCAGATGGTGAGCTTTTAGTGCGAGGTAACCATGTCCTCAAAAGCTACTGGAAACAACCTGAGGCAACTGATGAAGCACTGGCAGACGGATGGTTTCACACTGGCGACGGAGCGACAATAGGAAAAGATCAATATGTAACAATAACTGACAGAAAAAAAGACGTAATAATATCCGGCGGTGAAAATATTTCATCAATTGAAGTGGAAGACGTCATCTTTTCACATCCATCAGTCGCTGAGGTTGCTGTAATAGGAGTTCCAGACGACAAGTGGGGAGAAACCGTCAAAGCACTTGTTGTTCTTACGGAAAACGAATCAACGGACGAAAAGACATTAATTTCCTACTGTCGTGAAAATCTCGCTCATTACAAATGTCCAACTTCAATCGATTTTCTAGAAGAACTTGCAAGAACCGCCACTGGCAAACTACAGAAATTTAAACTACGGGAACCCTACTGGAAAGACATGAATAGACAAGTCAACTAGACTAAAACCCTTTAAAATCAACCTTTTGAAATTCCTAAACCTTACAAAAATATGAAATTTTCTCAGAAGTTGCCTCTTATCTCTTTCAGACATAGCGTTTATTTACCGTTAACGGTCGAATAGGAAAAACCTATTTGGATATCCCAGTTAATTGGAGGGGAATTTTATGACCAGCAAGTTCGTGAAACTACTTGCAGTAGCACTAACCATTGGGGTTGTTGCAGCTGCTTGTGGTAGCGATGAAGAAGAAGCACCAGCGGCAGCACCTGCAACAACAGCAGCTGCCGCGCAAGTTGAAATGGTTGCCGACGGAAGTCTTCTTGACACCGTTCAGGCCCGTGGAACCTTGCATTGTGGAGTAAGTGGAAGTGCAGTGGCATTCTCAGAAACTCAAGCTGATGGCTCAGTAACAGGCTTTGATGCCGACTACTGTCGTGCCGTAGCAGCTGCAGTTCTTGGAGATGCAAATGCTGTTAAGTTCACTGCTTTAACAGCATCAGAGCGTTTTACCGCCGTACAGAGTGGCGATGTTGACGTTTTGATCCGTAACACAACCTGGACTCAAAGCCGTGATACCGATGTCGGTATGGACTTTGGACCAACAACTTATTATGACGGACAACAGCTTATGGGCCGCGCTTCCGATGGGTTTACAGCAAACTCCGGAGCAGCTGACCTTGAAGGCGCAGTTGTTTGCACAAACGCAGGAACAACAACTGAAAAGAATGTTTCTGAATACGCAGCTCTTGCGGGTGTAAATATCACACTCAAGACATTTGAAACCAGTGATGAATACTGGCAAGGATTTATCGACGGAGCTTGTGATATTTCAACCACTGACGGATCAGCTCTAGTGGGCCGTAAAGTCAAACAGCAACCTGCTGATGAGGAATGGGTTATTTTCCCAGCTACTCCAATATCCAAGGAGCCTCTAGGACCTACCTACGGTCAAAATGACTCCAAGTGGGCAGATGCAGTGAACTGGACCGTTTATGCAACAATTATTGCTGATGAGTACGGAGTAAATCAGAGCAATGTAGCTGCAGGATCCTCATATGAAGGAGAGCTACAACGTCTACTCGGTGGTGATGGTGAACTCCAGACCACTATGGGACTAAGCGCTGACGCTTTCCATCAAGTAATCAAACAGGTCGGTAACTACAGCGACATTTACAATAGAAACCTCAATCCAGTAGGTCTCTATCGTGAAGGTTCCGCTAACGCCGGCTGGAAAGATGGTGGATTAATTTACGCTCCACCAGCACGATAAGTAAAACTCTTATCTTTTAATAAAGTCCTAATGGCCCAAGGTGAATTTCACCTTGGGCCTAGGACTTTTTTACTTATACAGGGACCTAAGTATTTGCTATGATTTCCATAACCCAGTCTCAGGTTTAAGCGAAAAGAAAACCTATGCAATCATCCGCAGAAGAAAAATCGAGCACACTAAAAGCAGTCTCGCAAAGAGTTCCTTTATGGCGTGATGTAGTTGTCATTAAATGGGTTACACAATTAGGTCTACTAGCAGTAGTTGTAGCCTCTCTATGGTTTTTAGCTGGACAAGCTGGCGACAACCTGCAAGCAAGGAACATAAACACTGGTTTTGATTTTCTTGAACGCCCTCCTGATATTCAACTAAGCGAAGGTATCGACACCTCCCCCGCAACTGGCGGCAGAGCTCTTTGGGTGGGCATGGTTAATACCTTGCGTATGGCAGTCGTAGGGATAATTTTTGCGACTTTCCTTGGAGTTATCGTTGGGTTAGCTCGCCTCTCAAATAACTGGCTCATAAAACGCCTCGCAGGCTTATGGATAGAAACCTTGAGAAATGTGCCGCTTTTAGTGCAAATGATCTTCTATTTTGCTGTTTTAACTGCCCTACCCCGTGTGACTCTAGATTCGGGGCCTATACATGGATGGTTCCATGTATCAAATAAGGGCATTTCAATGCCCCGAGTCTTTATATCGGATGGCTTCTACCAGTGGATAACGGTTGTTGCCGTTGGTTGCATTGCCGCATACTTCGTAAGAAAGCAAAGGGTTAAGAAACACGATTTAACAGGTAACGACACACACGCTTTTTCTTGGGCGTTTCTGACTGTCTGCACCTTTGCGATTATTGGAATTTTTGTTCACCCAATATTCGGTTTTGTGGGTGAAATATTCGCTGGCCTGGCGACCCTTTTTGAGAACCTACCAACAACTCTTATAAAGCTTCTCATATCCTCAATTCTTGTTTTTTTCTCAGCTCGTTGGATTCGAAACTTTTTCGCTAGCCGTAGAAGTGCGACTGGACATCTTTCTTTAATCGATGACGATATTTTCAGAATGATTTTTGTAGGAACCGGTGCACTAATAGCAATTATTGTCGTCATTAGTTGGACTGGAATATCATCCTGGATTTTAAATAGCGGGCGTGATCTATTCCATATGCTAGAGGCTAAGTTTCAAGTAGACGGTGCCGCTCGTCCATTCGATGCCATGAAGCCAGACATAGTAAAGCCAGGGAAATTTGCTAACTACGGCATAAACGGCCTGACCATGACTCCTGGTTTCGCAGCAGTTTTCTTTGGTGTGGTTTTTTACACTTCTGCTTTTGTCGCTGAGATAATAAGGGGAGGAATTCTCGCTGTTCCGAAAGGACAAATCGAAGCAGGAAATGCTGTTGGGTTAAGCAGAAGCCAGTCTCTTCGTCATATTGTTCTCCCTCAAGCGATAAGAATCATCCTGCCTCCCATGGGGAACCAATATCTGAACCTTACGAAAAATACTTCGCTTGCAATAGCAGTCGGTTACAGTGACATCGTTCAGGTCGGCCAAACGGTTTACAACCAAACAGGCAAATCACTCCCCGTGATGGCTATTTGGATGCTCTTCTACCTCACCTGCTCATTAACAATCTCCGTAATAGTTAACTACTACAACGTTCGAATGAAAATTGTGGAGCGATGATGAACTTAAAAAATTCTACTTCACAAACACAATATGAGGAAGAGATTAACGTCTCCACTAATAGTGGACTGCCTCCAAAAGTAGCTGCTCTTTCTCCGACTGAATGGCTCAAAGCTAACCTTTTCTCTAATGCTTTTAATTCAGTTCTCACTGTCCTCTCGACAGCAGCCATCCTTCTTATCATCCGTGGATTACTTAGCTTTATTTTCAATCCTCTAAGACAATGGTCGGCTACCGCCACAAACATGCGTCTACTGATGACACAGGCCTACCCTGAACATCAGTATGCAAGAATTTGGGTGAGTCTCGGATTTTTACTTTTCCTTACAGGAGTCTCTTTAGCCTTCTGGCGTGCAGGAAGGCGGGTTCAACTTTCTCAAGTAGGAAAACGGTTATTAGCAATTGGAGCTTTCATACTGTTGGCAACTCTTTTAGCACCCTTCAGTAGTAAAGCTACAATAATCTGGTTGATAGTAGGAGCGTTTATTGTCGGCTTAGGCCTCTTGTTGAAACCCGCTCATGAAGACAAGACCATTAGTTCCTTGACACTACTTTCAGGAGCTTTTCTTTTAGCGATTCTTTCTCTCTGGGTTGTTCCGTATGGTCACCACAGTTACTTATCAACCAGAACACCTAAGATTCTCGCTGAACCTGGAACAGTTGCAATGACAACGAAACTGCCATGGACAATAATGTTCCTCGTTGCTGTCTGTTCATACTTTCTCGGCGCTTTTATTCGAGAGAAAATTGATGAGACCAGAAGTAAAGCTGTCCTTTCGGTCACTTGGCTGATTTCACCGCTTTTTCTCCTTTTCCTAGTTCTAAGAGACCCAGATTTTGATACAGGACATCTTTTCTCAACAGATATACCGATATTCCTGTTCTTCTCAATTGTCGGCTCAGTTCTTCTACTTTGGTTAACAAGACCAGATGTAGGGGAAAAAGGAAGGGTGATTTCCGCCGCAATTCTTTTTGTAGGTTTTGCGACATTTTTATTTCAGATGCTCATGATCGTCAGAATTCTCACTCTGGTGTTAGCTTTCTTCGCCCTAGCTGCACCAACCTTTAGCGGTCAGAAGCCAGCGCGCATCAGATACGCCAAAGTCTGGATTGGGTCTATGGTGATTCTCTGTTGGCTGATTACAGCAATAAACACTCCTTCAACGGCAAAAGTTCCCGGCGATTTCTTCATCGGAGGTTTCGCCATCACATTAATGATCTTTTTCTTTACGATGGTTTTAGCTTTTCCTTTAGGCGTTTTATTAGCACTCGCGAGAACCTCAAAATTTCCTATATTCCGAATGATTTCAACTACTTTTATTGAATTCATTCGCGGTGTTCCTCTAATAACTATCCTCATCTTCTTCAGCGTGATGGTGCCTCTCTTTTTACCTGATGGCATGGATCTAACTGAGATAGCCGCAGTAACTATCGCTTTCATAATTTTCGAAGCTGCATACTTAGCCGAAAATGTTAGAGGTGGACTGCAATCAGTTACACGAGGTCAGCATGAAGCAGCTGAAGCAGTCGGAATGACAAATTCTCAAAAAACATTCTTTATAGTTCTCCCACAAGCTCTTAGAGTGGCTATTCCACCAATGGTGGGTCAAATTATCGCAACTTTCAAAGAAACAGGCCTATTAGCGATCATCGGAATTTTCGATTTCCTATATATAGCTAGATCTGTAATTCCAGGGCAGACAGAATACATGGGAAGCACCAGAGAGAATCTATTATTCGTATCTCTGGTCTACCTAGTTATCTGTTTCGCCATGTCAAAAGCTAGTCAGCGGGTTGAGAAACGCGTTGGACTCGGCGAAAGGTAAGGTAACAAAATGACTGAAAACGAAACCAAGTCTTCTATTAGAGGAGACCGCGATCTTGCAAACGCCCAAGACATTATCGTTTGTGAAGGAGTTTCAAAATGGTTCGGTGATTTCCAAGCTTTAAACAATGTTACTGCAACCATTAAAGAGCAAGAAGTTGTAGTTGTTTTAGGCCCTTCAGGTTCAGGAAAATCAACATGGATTAGATGCATAAACAGACTAGAACAACATCAAGAAGGCAGGATAATGGTTGATGGCGTTGAGCTTTCAAATGATCTCCGCAATATAGAAAAAGTTAGATCAGAAGTTGGAATGGTTTTTCAAATGTTCAACCTTTTCCCGCATCTGACAGTCCGAGACAACATTAGCCTCGCCCCTATTTGGGTGAGAAAGAAACCAAGAGCTGAAGCTGAAGAACAAGCATCATCACTGCTTGAGCGAGTTGGCATTCCGGAACAAGCAGACAAATTCCCTGGACAACTTTCCGGAGGACAACAGCAAAGAGTCGCTATCGCACGCGCATTAGCAATGGAACCAAAAATAATGCTGTTCGATGAACCTACATCAGCTTTAGATCCGGAAATGATCAAAGAGGTACTCGACGTAATGAAAGAACTTGCATTATCTGGCATGACAATGATGGTCGTTACCCACGAAATGGGATTCGCAAAAGAAGTTGCTGACAAAATAATGTTTATGGAAGGTGGACAAATAGTAGAAACTGGAACACCTGAACACTTCTTCACTAATCCGACTGAAGAACGAACAAAACTATTTCTTTCCCAAATACTTTAAACATCTCGTGAAAAGTTCACTAAAAGTTGAGCCACTAACAGGAGTATTAGGAGCTCAGGTTTCTGGAGTCGATCTAAAATCTGATCTTGATAAAGAACTGATCGCATTACTCAGAGAAAATATTTGCGAATTTGAAGTTCTCGTAATACCTAATCAAAACCTCACGCCTAAAGAACAAGTTGAATTCAGCCACTTCCTTGGCCCTTACTCCCCTGTTCCCTTCGTGAAACCAATAGATGAAAATGCCGAAGTAATTAAAGTGGTTAAGGAAAAGACCGAACCAGAAGCTTTCAACTTTGGAGGTGTCTGGCACAGCGATTTTTCCTTCCTTCCTATACCACCAGCATTTACAATCCTTTATGCAATCGATGTTCCGCCGACCGGTGGAGACACAGTTTGGGCTTCTACCACTACTGCTTATTCTCAACTCGATACTAAAACACAAACTCTATTGAATGGAATGATTGGAATACATTCAGCAAGCGCCTCTTATTCCCCTGATCAACAAGAGCTCCATTCTCAACTTTCTAATATGACAATCGAAACATCTGAAAAGGCCGAAGCCACACAAGAACATCCGCTGGTGTGCAAACATCCCGAAACTGGAAAACCTTCACTTTTTTTCAATCCAACTTATGTTAGAGGGTTAAAAGGGCCTGAACTAAAAACTCAGGAAGAGGAAGAGAATTTGATGAAATGGCTTAATCAGTGGACCACTGGTATTCAGTTCACATTTCGACACAGGTGGTCTCCTGGCGACCTTGTCATTTGGGATAACAGATCGACTCAACATATAGCTTTGAACGACTACAAGGGAGCAAGAAGAGAGTTAAATAGAACCACGGCAAGCGATTCACTTGCACCCTCTCCATACCAAAACGGAACTAAATAAATAACACCTATTTTTCTGTTAGCAATTCTATAAGAGAGGAAACATCTGACCTGCTATGACCTTTTTCTTGCAACTCAGCAAAAAAACCGTCAACTAAGGATGTAACCGGCAGATCAAAACCGATTCTTTCTGCCTCTTCAAAAACTATGCCGAAGTCCTTCCGCATCCAATCAACTGCAAATCCATGATCAAATTCCCCTGCAAGCATCGTTTCTGAACGGTTACTTAAGTACCAAGATGCAGACGCCCCTTGACTGATTGCTTGCAGAACTTTTTCAGTATCCAAATTTGAGCGTTTCGCGAATTCCAATGCTTCTGACAAACCTTGCAACAAACCTCCAATGCAAACCTGGTTTACCATCTTTGTAAGTTGCCCATGGCCTGAAGGACCAACAAGAATAGATATTTTTGAATAAACATCTATAACTGGTTCTATCTTTGCAAAAGCCTCTTGAGACCCTCCGCACATCACACTCAACTGACCTGACTCAGCTCCTGCCTGACCCCCTGAGATGGGAGCGTCTACAAAACCTACACCCTTTTCTGCACAAGCTTCTTCCAACTCCTTAGCTAAAAATGCTGACGCTGTCGTATGATCAAGCAAAACAGATCCTGATTCCATTCCTTCTAAAACACCAGACTCCCCATAAACGACTGACCTGACATCATCATCATTCCCGACACAGAGCATTACCACATCAGCACCCTGAGCCGCCTCTCTAGGTGTAGCAGCTAGCGATCCTCCATAGGTTTCCACCCATTTTTCAGCTTTAGAAATGGTGCGATTGTAAACCGTGGTGTGATTGCCAGAATTCTGCAGATAACCAGCCATTGGGTACCCCATTACACCCAAACCAATAAATGCACATGTTGGCATCTTTCCTCCTTTTTACTTTTAACTTTTCAAATACGACCCTAGGCTTTAATAGTTGCAAATCACTCATCATGAATGAATTTGCATTATGGACAATAATTTAGGAGAGAAATAATGGGCAACCTCTGTGAAGGTCGTGTAGCTATCGTTACTGGAGCGGGAAGAGGCATCGGGCGCGAACATGCACTCATGCTTGCAAGTCAGGGCGCAAAAGTGGTCGTAAACGATCTGGGTGGCGATATGGATGGATCCGGCAGTGACCTAAGCCCCGCACAAGAAGTAGTCAACGAAATAGTTGAAATGGGCGGCGAAGCAATCGTAAATGGCGCAAACGTAGCCGACTTTACTGCTGCTGGAGAGATGGTTCAACAAGCAATTGACACTTGGGGACGATTGGACATTTTGATCAACAACGCTGGAATTTTGCGTGACCGAATGATTTTTTCAATGTCTGAAGATGACTTCGATGCTGTCATAAATGTTCACCTTAAAGGAACATTCTCAACTGTTCATCACGCATCAGTATTCTGGCGGGAAACAGTAAAGGCTGGAGGCGAAGCTTTCGGGAGAATCATTAATACTTCTTCACCTTCCGGCATTTATGGAAATGTTGGTCAAGCAAACTACGGTGCAGCGAAAGCTGGTATAGCAGCATTTTCTGTTATAACAGCAATGGAACTGGTCAAATATGGCGTAACAGTCAACTGTCTTGCACCTGCAGCTTTTACACGTATGACTGCTGACCTCCCGGGAATAGTCGGTACTGACGAAGGTGCTGAGGAAGCAATGAGTCCAAGATGGATTTCTGTAATCACTGCTTGGTTATGCAGCGAAGCAGCTCAAAACGTAACAGGTCGAGTGTTCGATGTCGTGGGAGAACGACTTGGAATAGCAGAACAATGGCACTTGGGACCATCTGCTAAACAAACAGATGATCCGGAAGGGCTCACAGAAATTGTCAAAGAGCTAATGCAAGATGCACAACTCAACCCTGATATGAGTGGAATGCCAACAGAAGGATCGGGAAGGCCCAGCAAAGACATCTAATGGCAATTGATTTCACACTTTCGCCTGAGCTCGAAGAAATACGGAATAACGTCCGTGACTTCATTGAACGGGTAGTAAAACCTGGAGAAGAAATAATAGAAGGCTCCAATGGAACAGAACCATTAAATCCTAAAGACAGGATTGGCAAACTAATTGAAATGCGTAAGGAGGCTTTCGAAGAAGGACTCTGGTTGCCTCATATGCCAAAAGAATGGGGGGGAATGGAATTAGGACACGTAGCCATGGCTATGGTCCAAGCAGAAGCAGCTAAGTCCTATTACGGCCCATGGGTGCTCAATTGTCAGGCGCCAGATGAAGGGAATATGCACACTATGTTGCATTGGGCCACAGATGAGCAAAAGGAAAAATATCTTAAGCCCCTATGTAAAGGAACAGCTACTTCTTGTTTTGCTATGACTGAACCAGAAGTAGCTGGTTCAGATCCAACGCTTATTCAGACAAACGCCTATCAAGATGGTGAAGAATGGGTTATCAACGGTCATAAATGGTTTATTTCGAATGCACATCGTGCGAATTTTGCGATTCTTATAGCCAGAACCGAAGACGACCCTGAACTCCCACAGGCAGCTAATACTGCTTTTATTATCGATCTTCCTTCTGACGGTTGGACCGAAGCACGAGAAATTGAAACAATGCACGGATCGACAGGCCACTCTGAAATAGTTATTGAAGACCTCAGGGTGCACGACTCTCAGATGTTAGGTGGCAGAGGTCAAGGACATTTGCTTGGTCAGTACCGTTTAGGCCCAGCTCGATTAGCACACTGCATGCGATGGATCGCTCAAGCAGAGATGGCTCTTGATATGACCGTTGAAAGATCTTTAGAGAGATATAGTCATGGCTCAATCCTCGCTGAAAAACAAGGAATACAGTGGATGATCGCTGACTCTGCTATGGAGCTTTATCAATGCAAATTAATGGTGCTGCATGCTGCTTCGAAAATTGACAATGGGGATGACTTCAAGTCGGAAGTTTCAATGGCGAAACACTTCGTAGCTAACAGTTTGAACCGAATAATAGACCGCGCCATACAAGTACATGGTGCTCTGGGTTACTCAACAGATACTCCCCTAGCTCATATGTATCAGCATGCTAGATGGTCTAGATTTGCTGATGGTGCTGATGAAATCCATCAAATGCGTATAGCGCAAAGAACAATAGCTGCGTTTAAGGACCATGGTTCCACTTCTTCAGCTACTGGAAATCTGCCGATCTGAGAATACTAATTACCCAC
>PABN01000075.1 GCA_002699555.1 Dehalococcoidia bacterium | reverse complement strand
GCCACGACGATCATGACAAAGAAGAAGGTCACGACGATCATGATGACCACGAAGACCACGACGATCATGATGACCACGAAGGCCACGACGATCATGACAAAGAAGAAGGTCACGATGATCATGATGACCACGAAGGCCACGACCACGGTGGTGTAGATCCGCATTTCTTTACTGACCCGGGGCGTATGGCTCAGGCAGTAGAACAGCTCTCTGAGTTCTTAGTTCTTAATTTTCCTGAAGTCGATGAGAAAGACTTAGTATCCAATATGACGAACTACTCTAAAAAGCTTGAAGACCTCGACAACGAAGTAATGCAGACACTCTCTTCGATATCTGCAGACTCTAGAGTTCTAATAACAAACCATCAAGTTTTTGC
The DNA here is from genome assembly GCA_002699555.1 of Dehalococcoidia bacterium. Taxonomy (GTDB): domain Bacteria; phylum Actinomycetota; class Acidimicrobiia; order Acidimicrobiales; family MedAcidi-G1; genus MedAcidi-G1. Next base: position 13,662 of record PABN01000075.1, on the reverse strand, counting down.
CTATTTTGCTGAAAGTTACGAATTTGAGATTCTGGGCACAATAATTCCTACTGCTTCCACACTTAGCAACACGAGTGCCAAAGATCTTGTCGACCTTGCTGAAAAAATGAAGGATGAAGGAGTCAAAGCTATCTTCGTGGATAATTCTTCATCAGATGCTCTAGCTAATGCACTTGCAGGTGAATTAGATGGAGTTGAAGTAGTTAACTTGTTCTCTGAGTCTCTTGGTCCAGAAGATTCTGCAGGGTCAACTTACATCGATATGGTAAGGACGAACAGTGAGTTAATAGCTGGAGCATTAACTAGATAGAATCTATTTATGAGCTTCTTTATTGATGCCTTCGAACCCGCTTTCATGCAAAGGGCATTAATAGGAGGTTTGATAGCTGTAATAGCAACATCGCTTGTCGGAACATGGATTGTCCTGCGCGGCCTCTCATTTCTTGGGGATGCACTAGCTCATGGAGTTATCCCTGGGATTGCTCTGGCTATATTGTGGGGCTTTGATCCTGCTCTTGGAGCCTTTGTCGCCGCACTTATTATGAGTGGGCTCGTCACATTCGTTTCCAATAGGACAACTGTCCGCGACGACACAGCAATCGGGTTGCTGTTCGTGGGGATGCTGTCATTGGGAGTTGTGATTGTTTCCAGGTCAAAGTCTTTTTCAACCGACCTTACTTCACTTCTATTTGGTGACGCTCTTGGAATAAGTTCTAGTGATATTTATAAACAACTGATTTTTACAATAGTTGTAGTTATCTCCACACTCCTTCTATATAGACCGTTTTTGGCTCTCACCTTTAACGAATTTAAAGCTCAAACTTTAGGCATGCACCCACGTTTAGCTCAGGCAGCTTTACTTGCTCTTCTGTCCCTTAGTATCGTTTCCAGCTTCCAGACCATAGGAACACTATTAGTCTTTGGTCTACTCGTTGCGCCGCCAGCAACTGCTTCACTGATAGTAAAGCAAGTTTCTGGAATAATGCTTGTTTCAATCCTATTTGGAACACTCTCTGTATTTTTAGGTCTTTTAGTAAGCTTCCATTACGGGACAGCCGGTGGAGCAACAATGGCTGGGTTCAGTGTCCTGCAATTTTTTGTTGTGCTAACAGGACGTTCAGTACTTCGCCGTATTCGAAAAACGAGACATGAGGAACTTTCTGAAGTGTGAAATAGCGACGAACACACATAAACAGTTATTAACTAACTAGATTGAAGTCATGTCCAATAACGGCCCTTCAGTTTTTCAACTAAAGACCATGAACTTTATCCACCGAATGATTATTCGACTAACCTTTGGTCGCTCAGGATGGACCGCTGCAAAAATGCCAGTTATCAAACTTACGACTACTGGTCGAAAATCAGGTCTCCCTCGTTCTGTCATGCTGACCTCCCCTCACAAAGAAAATGATTCTTTCATAATCGTCGCCTCAAAAGGTGGTTCAGACACTCCCCCAGACTGGTTACTTAACCTCGAAAAAAAACCTGACGTTAAGGTAAGCATCCAAGGCTCTCCAAGTGTGGCAATGCGTGCTGAGGTGGCCGATGAAAGCGAACGAAACCGACTTTGGCCACTAATAACCAAAGATTATTCGAACTATGGTGACTACCAAACAAAAACCTCAAGAGTGATTCCACTGATTTTTCTTCGACCTGTTAAATGAATCAGCCGACTTGGTCTGTACACGCAAAAAATCTGCCCGAACACTCTCGGAACCCCATCCACACTGATGAAGGTGGGAAAGCTGCAGGTTTCGATGGGGCCCTAGTCGCAGGAGTAACTGTTTACGCATATTTAACTAATCCCATTGTGACACTTTGGGGTGTCGATTGGCTCCGAAAGGGATCCTCAATTGTGGAATTCAAGTCCCCTGTACTTGCCGATGATTTAGTCGAATGCGTAACTGTTTTAGATGAAGTATCACTAAATGTTAAGGCCACAGTTAATGATCAGGTCCGTGCCGAATGCCATGCATTTATGGAAAAACCCATTCAGGAACCTTCTCCTACTTCTTCGATTGAATTACTTGAAACTGAAGAAATCCATCTCGACGCCGACTGGGGTAAATATGGGCAAAGAGCTGGAGATGATCACGAGATCTATTCAGATCTTGGTGTCATCCACCCAGCCGTCTGGCCTTCTTTAGCTAACTATGTTGTTGAAAAAAATCTTGTAGATGGAGCCTGGGTTCATACCCGTAGCAAAATTTACCACCATGATCTAGTCCAAATTGGCGCCGTCGCGACTTTAGAATCGCGTGTCATTAATCGCTTTAAAACTAGAGCGGGTGACCGTGTCATCGTGGATGTTTCTATCCTTGTAAATGGACAAAAAGTCGCCAATATCGAACACGAAGCAATCGTTTCTTTAGACAAATAAAACTTATACGGGTTATTTTTTTGGCAAACTTCAGTGATGTTGAAAACATTTTCAATTCTCTCAGCAAGTTTTCTGTTTCTTTTTCTTTCTGCCTCTCCAGTTTTAGCGCATGATCCTTTAATTTTACTGCCAGAGCAAAAAACCCCTGCAGAAGGTCCATTGCTGCCAAATGGAACCATTTCCTTCGCCTTGTACGGAAGTCTTCTTGAGGGGGGTGATCAAAGGGGGTTTCAATTCGAGTTGGAACCTGAGGACCGTTTAACCATCTCACTATTGATTCCAAACTTAGAACCCGAAAATCAACTACCAGAACAAAAACTTCCAAGACTTTTCTTGTACCGACCTGACGGCTCACTTCTAGAAGGTGCATCAAACCTTTATATTCCATTCGATGAACCTTTTTCCATGACTAGGTACATTCGAATTTTTGACCATACTGAACAGTCTCCAGGTGGTCTGTATCAGGTGAAAATTGTAGGAAGCCACCCCTCTCGTTTTACAGCCTCTATTGGTTATATCGAAAGTTTCGGCACGCCAGTGGAAAATGTCCCAAACAGAAATGCCGGACGTACCGGAATTTATGACTGGTATCAAAANCCTGTTTCGGAAAAACCTTTAGACATNTCAGAAGAAGAAAAAGTTCCTGTCGTTGAAGAGTCAGTAGTTGAAAAGCANGATCCCGAGATGGTGGAAACTTTAGACATATCAGAAGAAGAAAAAGTTCCTGNCGTTGAAAAGCCGGTAGTTGAAAAGCAGGATCCCGAGATGGTGGAAACTTTAGGCACATCAGAAGAAGAAAAAGTTCCTGTTGTTGAGAAGACAATGACAGAAATCTCAGAGGATGGTAGGAGTTCTTCTTCGAAAATTTATATACCTATTGTTATCGTTTCACTGCTTCTTTTGTTTCTCATTAGATTCATTATGAGAAAAAACTCTTCTAATCAAGTAAGTGACCAGTAGTACTTTCAATATTGTCTGGAAGACTTCCTTCATATTCGTCTCCTGTCGATTTTGTGCCAGTTGGTTCAAACATCAAAATAGAGGCTCCATCTGACGAAGGTTTGTGAAATGTTCCTCTTGGAACAACGTAGGTGTCACCCTCTGACATGTGCACAACTTTTTCTCCTTCCCCTTCCTTTATCGCAATATCGAAATGTCCTTCCAGCACTAGAAAAAATTCATCTGTTTCTTCGTGTTTATGCCACACGTGTTCACCTTCGACATGAGCTATTCGCACGTCGTAGTCATTTACTTTCGTAACTATTCTCGGACTCCATGTATCGCTAAAAGATTCAAGAGCTTTGTTAAGGTTTACAGGTTTTTCTCTCATGATTTGATTCTATTTCTTAATTGTTTTCTGGTTAGGGTCAAGTAATGAATCATTTATCTAAGGAAACAAGCCCTTATTTACGTCAGCATGCTGATAATCCAGTCGAATGGTTTCCTTGGCGGGAAGATGCTTTTGAGCAAGCCAAGGATCGTAATGTTCCCATTCTTTTATCAGTTGGTTATTCAGCTTGCCATTGGTGCCATGTAATGGCTCATGAGTCTTTTGAGAATCCGGAGATAGCAGCTTTGATGAACGAAAATTTTGTGAATATCAAAGTAGACCGCGAAGAAAGACCCGACGTTGATGCTATTTACATGACTGCAGTTACTTCATTAACTGGGCGTGGAGGTTGGCCTATGACTGTCTTCTGCGATCATGAAGGCAGACCTTTTCATGGCGGAACTTATTGGCCGGATAAACCCCGTGGAGGAATGCCATCTTTCCCTCAAGTGCTCGAAGCTGTTACTGAAGCATGGAAAACAAAAAAGTCTGACTTGGATCAAATGGCTACCGAATTAACTTCTCGCATAGAGCAGTTGTCTCAAATCCCTCCTGATTCATCTCCACCTTCTTCTGAAGTTTTAACACACGCCATTTCAAATCTAATTTCCAATCATGATCGAGTTCATGGAGGCTTTGGCAACCCACCTAAATTCCCTCAAGCCATGAACCTTGATTTTCTAATACGATGCATGACCAAAGAAGACAACTCTTCCATTGAGGCAGCAGTTACCTTCACTCTGTCAAGTATGGCTTCTGGAGGTATTTACGATCATCTAGGTGGAGGGTTCTCTCGCTATTCCGTGGATGAGCGTTGGCTGGTTCCTCATTTCGAAAAAATGCTCTACGACAATGCCATGCTTTCACGTGTTTACCTTCACGCATGGAAATTGAATTCAGACCCTAGATGGCTTCAGGTAGCTGAAGAAACAATTGAATATGTATTGAGAGACTTATGTGACCCTTTGGGAGGTTTCTACTCGGCCGAAGATGCTGATTCCGAGGGTGTGGAAGGAAAATTTTATGTCTGGGATCAGAAAGAAATAGAAGAAATATGCGGTAACCATGCCGACGAGGTAATCGAATGGTATGGGGTTACCAGCGAGGGCAACTTTGAAGGCTCTAACATTCTCCACAGGCAAAAGATTGGCGATTTAATCAGACCCTCTGGTGTGGAGGAATGCAGAAATGCCCTTTTCGAGAGACGTGAAGGGCGCGTGCGCCCTGGTCTTGACAATAAGGTTCTCACAGAATGGAACGGTCTCATGTTGGCAACCCTGTCCGAGGCGGCTGTCGCAACTGGACGAGATGATTGGTTGCAGGCTGCGAAGCTGAACGGCAATTTTCTGTGGGAAAACATGAGAGATGAAAACGGCCGATGGTTAAGGTCATGGCAGCCAGAGACAGGCAGTCAACATTTGGCTTATGCATCTGACTATGCGGCTGTAATTGACGGGTTCACTCGTCTTGGTGAGGCAACAGGTGAAAAACGTTGGACAGAAATGGCAACAGAAACCGCTGTTGCTTTACTTGACTTGTTTGAGGATCAAGAAAATGGTGGTTTTTTCACTACGGGCAATGATGCTGATCCCCTTATCACCCGGATGAAAGATGTTTTTGATAACGCTATTCCTTCCGCTAATAGTCTCGCTGCCATTGCACTGTTACGTCTGGGGTTCTTAACGGGTCGGTCTAATTTTGTTGAATCAGCCGAAAGGGTTCTGCAACTTGTTTCCAAACAAGTTTCCCAGCATCCAACTGGTTTCGGTCACCTACTTGGAGCTCTTGACATTTATCACAATGGTTCTACTGAAGTTTTAATCACCGGAAACCGACCTGATCTGGTGGAGGTTATTAACTCTTCTTTGTTGCCTAATGTTGTTTTGGCTTGGGGGGAAAGTTTTTCAGGTCCTTTGTGGGAAAATCGTACCGGTGATCAAGCTTGGGTTTGCAGAAACTTTGAGTGTGAATTACCTATAACTGCAACTGAGGATCTTGAGAAAAGTCTTAAAATCTAACTGTTCTTTTTAACTCTAAAGAATGCTGGGACGGCGCCAATATGAAGAGCCCTAGTTTGTTCTAATCGCTCGAATTGTCGGTCTCCGTTTCCTCTTGATGAACGAAGCGTTAGCCATACAACAGATGCAAGGCATATAGCTCCACCTACTAGGGTTTCTGTTCTGGGAGTTTCATCTACCCAAATCCATACCCATAAAGGAGCTGCGACTATTTCCGAGATTAAAAGTAAGGAAATATCTGCTGACGGGACGAAGCGATGCGCATAATTCCAAAAAGGTGTGAAAGCTCCAATTAATATGCCTCCTCCTATGAATCCCATGAGTATGTCGTTTCCAGACATTTCCAAACCCGGTCCAAATCCTGCTACCAGACCTGCAACTAATGCAGAAGCTGTACCTCCAACTACTGTTGGCACACCAGGATCCCTTGCCGGTGAGCTTCTAACAAGTACCGTGTATCCACCTAAAGCTACGGAAAGGATGATGGAAAGTGTTATTCCAACTGGGTCACCGCCCTCTAAGCCACCTCCTACCATTACTCCCACGCCTATAAGAGAAACGAACATAGCAATACCCGTATCGCGTGTAAGGGACTCCTTTAAGAAAATACGAGCGAAAAGAGCAGCGTAGAAAGGGCTTGTTGATTGTATGAGCAGAACGAATGCTGCCGTCACTCGACTTAAAGCAATGACGTAAAGGGTGAATAGAGATCCCATTATTAGACCGGCGATAACTTGAGCGCTACCAGCTTCTATTACCGACTTGAATGGGTTCCTACCCATTCCGAGAATTATGACTATTGAGACTAGGGCGGCGGAAGCGCCCCTGATGAAAAGATACTGCCATGCATCGGCTTCTTCCAGGTATCTGAATGTCAACGCGCCGAAACTGAATGCGATACCACAAGCCATGATCACGAGTGACCCTTGAAAGCGACTTAGTTTGACAGCCATAACAGAGTAATTCTAAATTTTTTTCTCTAATAGTTGATGGATTCAATCGCAAAAAGATCTTTGGCGCAGTCGTCTCAACTCTTTTCTATAATCTAAGGTTTTCAAATGTCTTCGCAAGAACTGCTCGAGAGTGTCGAATTATCTGATGGGCGATCTTTGTCTTTCGCTCGTTTTGGAGACCCTTCAGGTAAACCTGTCTTCTATTTCCATGGTTTTCCTGGCAGTCGGCTAGAACCACATTCAAATCATGAGAAATTTGTTGAAGCTGGGATTCAACTTTTAGCGTTAGATAGACCCGGAATTGGTTATTCAACAAGAAAAAGTAAACGCAGACTTTTGGATTGGCCTGATGATGTTGCTGAAGTTGCGAAAATTCTAAATCTTGAAAAATTCTCTATTCTTGGAGTGTCGGGCGGTGGGCCATACGCGTTGGCGTGTGCCAGAGCAATTCCAGGGTATTTAGAGAAAGTAACTGTCGCTTGTGGCCTCGGCCCCATGGATGCGCCCAATGCGACATCTGGAATGATGCTCTCGAATCGTGTTCTGTTTCGTTATGGGCGTTTCTTCCCCCCAGTGTTGCGTTTGTCCGTTTCTATTATGGTTCGGCAACTTTCCTCAAAACCAGTTAAAGGGTTCGAAAAATTTGTCGACGGGCTTCCAGAACCCGATCGTCTAGTTCTCTCCAGAACAGATGCTAAAGATTTTGTCATGGCAAGTGCTGTTGAAGGGGTGCGTCAAGGCAGTGGACCTTTGTTGGAAGAAGTAAGCATTTACTCGAGTCCTTGGGGTTTTAAACTTGAGGACCTCAGCATCCCGGTAAGTCTTTTTCAAGGGGAAGGTGACATTGATGTGCCTGCATCAATGGCTCGCCATCAAGCGAGTCTTATTCCAGATTGTGAAATAAATTTGTATCCAGATGATGGTCATTTCTCACTGCTAGCAAACCATATAGATGAGATAATTGCTTCTTTATAAGTCGAAAGGAAATTATGTCAAATAGAGTTGCCGGTCCCGGAGTTACAGCAGCTGAAAGCACTCCTTCTTGGGAACCTCGCCCCATGCCACCCTCTGGTGCCCCGAATGTAGTTGTAATAGTTTTAGACGACACAGGGTTCTCTCATCTTGGATGTTTCGGCTCTGACATTGACACACCTAATATCGATCGTCTCGCTGCAGATGGTTTGCGTTACACCAACTTTCACACAACTGCTCTTTGCTCGCCGACGCGAGCCTGTCTTTTAAGTGGACGCAACCATCATTCAGTAGGTATGAGATGGCTTTCGAATCTTGACACAGGGTTTTCCAACTGTCGCGGTGTCATAAGCAAGTCAGCAGCTACTCTTCCTGAAGTTCTAAGAGCAAATGGTTACGGTACTTTCGCTGTCGGTAAATGGCACTTGGCAAATCTTGAGGACTGTTCACCTGCAGGACCTTTCGACCATTGGCCACTTCAAAGAGGTTTTAATAGATTTCATGGTTTTCTTGGAGGAGCCACTGATCAATTCTCGCCTGAATTAGTAGTCGATAATCATGCAGTAGATCCTCCTAGTGAAGACGACTATCACCTTTCAGAAGATATGGTCAGTCAGGCAATTTCGATGATTAGCGCTCAGCAGTCATCTTCACCAGGTGAACGATTTTTTTGTTACGTAGCTTTTGGCGCCACGCACTCTCCTCATCAGGCACCAGCTTCCTATATAGATAAATACAAAGGTAAGTATGACGAAGGTTGGGACATCATAAGACAAAAATGGTATGAGAAGCAGCTGGATTTGGGAATAATTCCTCCCGGTGCTGAACTTTCTCCACGAAATCGTGGCGTTGAACCTTGGGAGGATCTAAGTGAAGAACAAAAAGCTCTATACGCAAAAATGCAAGAAGTTTTCGCTGCTTTCCTTGACCACACTGACGATCAAGTTGGCCGCCTGATCGAATTTTTAGAAACACAGGATCTCTTAGATGACACTCTTATTGTTTTCCTTTCAGATAACGGTGCCAGTCAGGAAGGTGGTAAGCACGGCACCACTAACGAGCTTGCTTATTTCAACCTGATGCCTCTACAAGTTGATGACATGATTCAACACTTAGATGAGATAGGTGGTCCGAATCTCTACAACAATTATCCGTGGGGCTGGTCACAAGTGGGCAACACTCCCCTACGTTTCTACAAGCAGAACACATATGAAGGTGGGATACGAGATCCTCTTATCATGCATTGGCCCAATGGAATAGATGACGCTGGTGGGATACGTGACCAGTATCACCATGTAATAGATTTGATGCCTACGATTCTCGACATAGTTGGTGTTGAACCACCGGAAAATTTTCAAGGTGTTGATCAACAACCTGTAGAGGGAACAAGTATGAGCTACACATTTCCTGCAAATGCAATTGGTGCACCAACCACTCGACCTAAACAGTATTACGAGATGATGGGTCATCGTGCTATCTGGTCAGACGGATGGAAAGCGGTGACTATGCACCGTAAAGGTGTTCCTTTTGAGGATGAGGAGTGGGCTTTATATGACACTTCAAAAGATTTTTCTGAATGTCATGACCTCTCGGCTAGTGAACCGGAAAAACTTAAAGAAATGATTGATCTTTGGTGGGGTGAAGCTGAGAGTTTTAACGTTCTTCCACTTGACGACCGTGGTAATGAATTGTTTTTTATGAGGCGTGAGGACAGGCTTCCTCCTTCTAAACCTCAACGATTTTTGAAAAATACTCCTCATCTTGAGCGTTTCAAAATACCAGATGTCAGGAACCGTTCATTTGAAATAGGTGCAAAAGTAACTCTCGATAGCGATTCTGAAGGAGTCCTAGTTGCTAGTGGTGGCAGAACTGGTGGAATTGTTTTATACGTTGCCAATGGTCATCTCATATTCGAGTACAACTTTATGGGTTCGTGCACAATTGTCTCTTCTGAGAGGAAACTCGATACCGGAGAATGCGAACTTGGTGTCTCATACCGTAAAACCGCTGAAAATCATGGCACTGCTTTTCTTTATATTGAAAACGCAGATAATCGTGACTATTTAGGAGAGATCGAGATAGATACTTTGCCTTACCGGCAAACAATGTATGGAATGGATGTTGGTAAAGATTTGGGACCGACAGTCTCTGGTGAATACGTTGGTCCTTTTACTTTTACCGGCAACCTTGAGTGGGTCGAGTTTCGTTTGGAAAATGATCGTGATGATCTTGAAGTTGCTTCTGCAGTTGAAGCAAAAAATGCTTTAGCTGATCAGTAGGTCTCAACGTAGAGAAGGATTGTCAAAGCAACTGACGGCCTCAATGAAAGCTGTCTCTGCCCCTTCGATTTCTGCATCTTTACCTTCAAGAAGTTCTTTCAACGTGGTTTTACCTCCGAGCATGCGAGCCCAATCGCTGATCTTAATAACTAATGTGGCTTCGCTCTTCTTGCCGTCGGTTGGAACTGCGATACCGTTGCGTAAATGAAGACCTGCAGTTGAATCGTCATCGAAACGCCAGCCGATACGAATATCGAGTTCATTTGAAAGTTCTGGATCTAATAAGAGTCTCAATGCATGAACGAAAGACTCTGTTGGTTGATTCAAAACCTGACGTTCACTGAAGCGATGTTTACGGAATCGACTTAGATCTAGCTTTCCTTCAAGTTCAAGAGCTCTGGTCAAACACCAGTTGCGAACATTTGTTGAAGTTGTTCTTTGTGCAATTTTTCTCAATATAGAAGCGAGTCGGTTGCGATCTTCAGTTTCTCCCCTGTCGCTTCGACCGTTTTCATTTTTTTCTATTCGAATCAACCATGTTGCTAATTCGAGTGCCCAGCGTAAATCGTCTTCTTCTAATGCTTTTGTTATCTCTTCACGAACTTTTTCTATTCCTCCAAAACCAGCTACAAGTTTTTCGGCTCGTTTAGATGCTGGTAAGGGAAATAATGCGGATTCATCGCCGTCGAACCATCCTCTTAACCCGTTGTGTATTTGCCGGACATGGTGTTCCACCAGACCGTAGAACTGTTGCGTGAAGTAACGGTTTTCATATTTTTGAGGCAATTGAACCAACTCTGTTATTTCACTGAGGTTTAATCCTTTGTTGATTCCTCGAACGGTTTGGTCCCACATGAACTGAATCGAGTCTCGGTATTGAGTCAGGTCATCTATAATTTGTTTGGATCCACTTAAGGGCGGACCATGAACTCCAATTAGATGTTCGGCTTCTAGGCCTATCATCTGCTCTATTCCTTCGATTAGTATGCGCGGATCCCGGTACTCTTCACCCCTGATAGCAAAGACGTTGAAAAGTGTCGGCCATAGAAGGTTGTTTATGCAAACTTTTATTTCTGGGAACCATATTGTGATTGAATCATTGGCGTCGGAGGGTGCTGGGGTCATCTCAACTTCTAATCCAGCGACCGTTGCCCGCGTGGGTTCATTAAATGTGTGAGTGGGGGCAATGTAACCAGGAGTCCATGGGGAGTGTTCTTCTAGTCGAAAATATTGTCCTAATGCTGAGTTGACAATTCCATCTTGCCCTTCTTTTGGAAGTAGTAAGCCGAATTGATGAACGAGACCTCGAGTTGCGGCGGCACTTACATCAATACCTATGCGGCGTAAATTGTTCTCAATCTCGCTGTGACCCCAAATTGGTGGTTGTTCAGATTCTTTTTCCCACAACGCTGATGTTCCGTGCACGTAATGAAAGTGTGTGTATATAACCGCTGCAACTGGCGCATCGGTGTATTCACGAACTGCTTTCAGGGAGGTGATCATTTCTTCTTGTGATTCTCCCGTGTCGATCACTATGAGCCCCTCCGGTCCTTCTACGAAATTCTGATTTGAAAGTCCGTTACCTACCTGACTCCATACTCCTTGTCTCACTTCGTATAGTTTTCGCTTCAGTCTTTCGGTGTGTTCAATTGTTTTATGGTGAGCTTTTTGATCTAAAGGACCTTCTGAAGTGTCCTCTTGTCTACCGATGCTTGCTGGGAATGGGTTTGGTTGTTTTTTCACTAAATTCTTTTCTTATTTACGCGATTACATTCTTACTACTAACATTCATGTATGGGTAAAGCGAGCCACTCAGATGTAGTAGCTACTGAAGATCCTGCAGCGAAGCTGGCTGGTCTCAGATACAAATTCTCTGACTTTGATGGAGTTGAGGTTGGACCGTTAGGTCACCTAGCTGAAGAGCGTTCACGTTTAAGTGGACTTAAATGGAAGAACTTTGATGCTTCGATGATTGGAGCGACAGTTGGTGCCGAAATTGATGGGGTTGATATTTCCGGTGGTCTTTCAGAAGAAGTACTGGGTGAACTTCATCAGGCTCTTATTGAATACAAAGTCATTTTTTTGCGTGGTCAGGAAATTACATCAGCACAACAGGTGTCTTTTGCTGAAAGTTTCGGCGAGTTGGAAATACACCCTTTTATTCCTTCCAATACGGAACATCCGAAACTTGTGAGGTTTGAAAAAGGCGCTGATGTTGGAGGCTATGAGAACAGTTGGCATCATGACGTGACATGGCGCGAAGCCCCTTCGAAAATAGCTGTACTTAGAGCCATCAGTGTGCCGGCTACCGGTGGTGACACTATGTTTTCTGACATGTGTGCGGCTTACGAAGGTCTCGATGATTCCGTGAAATCAGAAATTGAGAATTTAGTTGCTGTACATGATTATTCTTATTCTTTTGGCTCTCAGGTACCAGAAGAGAAACGCGAAGAAATAAGAGAAAAATATCCCATTGTTGAACATCCTGTTGTTGGCACACACCCAGACTCAGGAAAGAAATACCTTTTCGTTAACAGAATTTTTGTTAACCACTTCAAAGGCTTAACTCGAGAAAAAAGCCTTCCTTTGATTGATTTACTTTCCCATCAGGCAGAGTTCCCTGAATACCAGTGTCGTTTCAGATGGAGCGACAATTCGATCGCTGTGTGGGACAACCGGCTGGTTCAGCACTACGCGTTAAGCGACTATTGGCCTGATGTGAGAATTATGGAACGAGCAAGCGTTATGGGTGAATCCCCGAAACCATAATTCCAAAATTTTTACTTTCAATCTTGGGGTGACAAGTGTGAGGGTTTCATAGGTTTAACTAGGATCGGGGCTAGAGCTTCAAGCATTCCACTTTCTATTCGCCAAGCAATGTACTGCTCATAGTTTTCACGTGTTGCCCATTTTTCCCATAGATAAACCCTGTCAGGGTCATCTTGATCCACATAGGTCTCTACACTTTCGCATCCTTCGAAAGCTCTCGTTTCGCTTAACGATTCCAATAAACCTGGTAGAAGGAGTTCTCCCATTCCTTCATTGCAGTGGAACTCTGCCATAACTGTGTGCGACATTTCTTCTCCTTCTATCTAATGGTCCTATTATCTCCGGTGGTCTTCCTTAAGAGCAATTATGCCACCTCGTTTCCAAAGTTCTAAAATTAAAAAGAGACAATTTAGGAAAATGTGAAAACAAATCTGATCAGCGGACATCTTGGAGCAGAGATCACTGGCGTTAACCTCGCCGAACCAACTCCGCTACAAATCGAATACATAAATAAAGCTTGGCTTGACCATAAAGTTCTCGTCTTTCGTGATCAGGATATTACAAGAGAACAACACATCGAATTTGGAAAAAGCTTTGGCGATTTAGAAACTCACCCATTTGCACCTAGCCCAGATGGTTACCCAGAAATTGTTAAAATAATATCGAACGACAAAGTTCAGTACGCTGCTTCTAATTGGCACTCAGATGTCACGTGGCGTCAAGACCCTTCAATGGGGTCGATACTCCGTGGTCGTGTTATACCCGCTGTTGGTGGAGATACGTCTTTTGCGAATACTGCTGAGGCTTATAATCGGCTTGATCCTGATGTTAAAAACCGTGTTGACTCTCTTTACGCGATACACGATTTTACTCGAACGTTCGGGCAGCGAATGAGCGACGAGGAGAGGAAGAAGAAGCAAGAAGAGTTTCCTTCTGCGCGACATCCAGTAATCCGAACACA
>PABN01000074.1 GCA_002699555.1 Dehalococcoidia bacterium | reverse complement strand
GGTCCAATAGCAGCTAGGCCATATCCAAGGCCAGCTCCAATTGCCTTTAGACCTTCTACCATTTCACCGGCTTCAGTTGCAGCTTGCGCCAAAATGTTCAGCACTTCTCTCTCCTGTTTTTCTATTTTGACCAACCGGAATGTCCGATCGGAATTGTTTATATTGTCTTCGGTCCACTATTCAGTGGGCGATCTAGTGTTCTGCGTGCATCGAACCACCGATGTAAACGGCAGTCAGAATTGTAAAGATAAAGGCTTGCAGAACAGAAACCAAAATCTCAAAACCTGTCATTAATACGAGCATTGAAAACGGTGCAACAGCACCTATATAACCGTTGTCCCATAAAGTCTGTGTGAGGATTGCGAATGTGACTAACAAAAGGTGTCCCGCAACCATATTGGCCCACAACCTAATAGCTAAAGAAAAAGGCCTAACAACAAATGTTGAAACCAATTCAATCGGAGTAACAATTAGATATAAGGCTTTGGGAACTCCGGGTGGAAACAAAGAGTTCTTCAAATATCCGCCAAATCCTTGAGCACGTATGCCTACAAAGTTGTAAATAACCCAAACGACCAAGGCCAAAGTGATGGGAACAGCCATTCTGCTATTTGCAGGGAATTGTATGCCTGGGACTACCTCAAAAATGTTTGAAAAAAGTATAAAGAAGAACATTGTGGTCAAAAACGGCAAATACTTTTTACCCTCTGGACCGATTGTCTCCATTACCACTGACTCTTCTACAAAATTAACTCCTGATTCCGCTACATGTTGCACACCTACTGGCACTAGCGAACCTCGCTGTCTGCCTGCAGTTAAAAAAATTGCCGACGTTATTAAAACAGCAGCAAGATATATAAGAGCCGTCTTATTAACAGCGAACAAAGAACCAGAAAAAATTATGTCAGGCCATTCAAATAGGTGACTTACAGGCGGGAATTCCAAAGCAAATACATTCACAATTAGCGAATCTCCTTCGAACTAGTTGGCTTCAAATCAGGATAAGCCAAAGAAGCTGATATATAACGTGTCTCTGTAGCAAGTAAACCTAAATGTGTCACTAGAAGAGTCATAGCAAAAGGAACAGTTTTAAACCAATCGAAAGGTCGTACTGACATAACAACTCCTGTCAAAATCGCCAATCTGATTACATAACCTCCTAAAACTGAACCATAAAGCATGTTGGGAGAAATTTTTACACTTCTCGTAATGATTGCAGCACCTGTCAAAAAATTGACAGACACGAGAACAAGAGCCAATAGAGCTGAAACAGCCCCACTCAAACCCCAGCCAAGCGCAGAAAGAATTAGAAACAAAGGGGATACCCATAAAGCTCTTAAAGCTAAGTGATTAGCTATCCGCTTTTCTGGCTGCTCTGAGACACTTTCCACTGTTTCTTCTTCCATTTTCTGTTTAGTTAACATTTTCACTTCCCAGCAACCATGTTTCCCGTCGCTGTTCTGCCTCTTGGGTGAGTCTAAGGGTGTATTGCTTATAAAGACGCCATGAAGCATAAGTGATAGTAACCGCTACAAACACCAAAGTGCATATAGGAAAGATTTCAAGTTTTCTATCTAGAAGCCATCCTAAAAATCCGAAGATGGCAGGAGTTGCGACAAGCTCAAATGCTGCGGCCATAGCATCACCAGAGCCTTGTTTCATCTCACGTTTTTCAGATTTAATCATCCAAGTTACCTCGGTCTTAATTTGTCATTTGAAATTGAAAGCTTAAAAAAATTCGAATACCTGACCGCATGTGAATCTAGATTCTTTCTCGCGTGCTCACAACTCGGGGGAACGGTCATCTGCCACAATTTCATTTTTTTTTGGTTTATTTGTCTGCAAACGTGGATGAAGCAACGTAAACAAAATCAGGCATACTCCTGCTATACCCATTGGAACAATCCCATCACCGCGGCCGCTATAAGTTGGCCATAAGACAAATCCTGATAATAAGGCGGTCCAAGCCCAAAGAATAAAAACAACTCTTCGATGCCCATGCCCAAGTCTTAAAAGTCTGTGGTGCAAATGGTCTTTATCAGCTGTAGTTACAGACAAGCCTGGAGTTGCGATTCTTCTGATAATTGCGAATAAAACATCAATTATAGGTACGCCTAAAATCACTAAAGGAATTAGCAATGGCGCAAAGAAAAAGAAAGACTGACCGCTGTAAGCAGCGTCTGTTCTTCCTCCTACAGAAACAGTAGATGCAGCCAAAAGCAGGCCTAACATGAGAGCACCACCATCTCCCATGAATATCTTTGCCGGATGTGCATTATGTGGTAAAAACCCAATACATACACCGGCAATAAGAACTGCAATCAACGAACCTGGGTTTTCTTCGAACAAAACCCCCTCGTCAGTTAGACGAATCGCATAAACCACAAAAGTTGTCGCTGCGATAGCAACAATCCCAGTTGCTAAACCATCTAGGCCATCAATCAAATTAATTGCATTGGCTAAAAGCACAACCCATAGAACTGTTGCTAATGCAGCCAGATCTGGGGAAAGTAATACAACATCTACAAAAGGGATCCTTAACACAACCAAAGAGACGCCCACCAGTGAAAGAACACTGCCTGCTATTACCATTCCAGCAATTTTTGCTGGAGCCGAAATTGGCCTTACATCGTCAACAACACCAACCGCGCACATAATGATAGCTGCTAATAAAACTCCTAATATCTCCGACCGCGCAGAAAATACTTCAGAAAAATCACCTATTAGCCAAGCGAAGAGCGCCCCGACTAGCAACCCAAATAACATTGCAGGGCCACCTAAATGTGGTGTAGGTAATTCATGTACATCTCTGTCATCTGGAGCGGAAATAACTCCAAAACGCTCAGCTGTTTTACGTGCAAAAGGAGTTGCAATAAAAGTCGCAATAGCAGTAACTCCCCCCACTATCAGATAAGCAATGGCTCCAGGCATGCGTTTCTAATCACCGTAAGGGGTGAAAGAGCTGCAAAGTTCTGCAACCTCTTTCCTTACCGCAGAAAGCGAATTCGAATCTTTTCTATCACGTAATGCACGAGCCATTAACTGGGCGATAACTACCATCTCTTTTTCAGTCATCCCTTGTGTTGTTGTCGAAGGTGTTCCCAGACGAACACCACTTGTAACAAAAGGAGAACGCGGATCATCAGGCACTGTATTTTTATTCAGCGTTATGCCAGCTTCATCAAGAACAACCTGAGCTTCAGCTCCAGTTATTTCTTCGTCAAAGGTTCTCAGATCGACTATAAGTAAGTGATTGTCAGTGCCTCCAGCTACGAGTCTGAACCCTTCATTACCTAGAGCTTCGGCAAGAGCTTGAGCATTGCTTACGATCTGCTTCGAATAAATTTCAAAAGAAGGATCTAGAGCTTCTGCAAAAGCTACAGCTTTAGCAGCTATGTGATGTTCCAGAGGACCGCCTTGTAAACCGGGGAAAATTGCTTTGTCCATTGCGGAAGAAAGTTCTTCAGTGCTGAGAATGCACCCTCCTCGCGGACCTCTGAGAGTCTTATGTGTCGTGAAGGTAACAACATCACAATATGGGACTGGATTCGGATGTGCTTTTCCTGCGATGAGTCCAGCTATGTGAGCTGCATCAAACATTAGGTATGCACCTACAGAGTCAGCTATTTCTCTTATTGGGGCAGCTTCTATTATTCTTGGATATGCAGTGGCTCCTAAAACTATGAGCTTAGGTTTTACTTCTTCAGCCTTTCGTTTCAAGTCTTCTACATCAATTAGTTCTTCTTCAGTAAGGCCATATGAAACAAAGTTGTAAAGCTTGCCGCTGAAATTAACTGGTGAACCATGTGTTAAATGACCACCATGGTCAAGCCTCAGTCCAAGAACTGTGTCACCAGGCTCTAATAATGCTTGATAAACGGCCATATTCGCACTTGCTCCTGAATGAGGCTGAACATTTGCATGGTCAGCTCCGAACAAAGTAGTGATGCGATCACAAGCCAGACTTTCGGCTTCATCGACATGAACATTTCCGCCGTAATATCTCTTACCCGGATAACCCTCTGAATACTTATTAGTAAAAACAGAACCAGTTGCTGCTAGGACTGCGGGTGATGCAAAATTCTCGGATGCTATTAATTGCAGCGTGGTGTTCTGTCGATGAATTTCTCGATTAATGATTTCGAATAATTCTTCGTCTTTAAGGTTAGGCCATGGCATGGTTTATTTTCCCCTAATTTAAGTCTTTTATCAATTGAAACGATGTTTCTGAGGTTACAGCCCCCAAGCATACGTATCATTATTGGTATATGACTGAAAAATTATCTATCTCACCTGCTTCTGGTCGTTTAGGAGTACTGACTCCTGGGCTGGGTGCAGTAGCAACAACTTTTATCGCTGGAGTCATTGCAGCCCGACAAGGACTTGCAGCTCCAATAGGCTCGGTGAGTCAAATGGCTCATATTCGACTCGGCAAACGTGAAGAAGGACGCAATCCGCTAATACGAGATTTCGTCCCTTTAGCTGGTCTCGATGATTTGGTTTTCGGAGGATGGGATCCTATTTCTTCAAATGTCTTAGAAGCAGCTCGAACTTGTGGAGTTTTAGACGAAAAAGATATTGCACCAGTTTCATCTGAACTAGAGGGAATCGTCGCCATGGACGCCGTCTTCGACAATCGCTGGGTAAAAAAATTAGATGGGAAAAGAGTTAAAAATTTAGATTCAAAATGGGAACAAGCCCAAGCACTGATGGAAGATATTGAAAAATTTCGTGTTGATAATGAATGCGACAGATTGGTGATGGTGTGGTGTGGCTCAACCGAAGCTTTCCAAGAAGCAAGTGAGGTGCATGAAAGCGTTGATTCATTTGAAGCAGGTCTTAAGTCGAATGACGAGAATATCGCCCCTAGTCAAATATATGCTTACGCTGCAATTATGAGCGGTGTGCCTTTTGCAAATGGCGCACCGAATCTTGCACTAGACATTCCTTGCATGGTCGAGCTAGCAAAAAGCAGAGGCGTTCCTGTTGCAGGAAAAGACTTCAAGACAGGCCAAACTCTGATGAAAACACTTCTGGCACCAGGCCTTAAAGCAAGAATGCTTGGACTAAGAGGATGGTTCTCAACGAATATCCTTGGAAATAGAGATGGGGAGGTGCTAGATGACCCTGACAACTTCAAGACTAAAGAAGTTTCGAAACTCGGTGTCCTAGACACGATTCTTCAACCCGATTCATACCCTGAGCTATACGGCGATATAGATCACGTAGTTCGAATCAACTATTACCCTCCGCGGGGTGACAACAAAGAAGGTTGGGACAATATAGATATCTTCGGATGGCTTGGCTACCCGATGCAGATCAAAGTGGATTTCCTTTGCCGTGACTCTATTTTGGCGGCTCCAATTGTTCTCGACTTAGCTCTTTTCCTTGATTTATCAGCACGTGCTGGCCAGTCTGGTGTTCAAGAATGGCTATCCTTCTACCTCAAAGCCCCCCAAGCTTCTACAGATGCAGGGCCTGAACACGATATTTTTATTCAACAAACAAAGTTAAAGAACACTCTAAGGGAATGGATGGGTGAAGAGCCCGTAACTCACTCAGAAGCAGGTTAATTAGATACGAGTTTCTTTATCTGACCAGTACTCTTCTTTGAGAAGACGCTTATACAACTTTCCAGTTGGGTGCCTTGGTAACTCTTCTTTGAAATCGATACTTCTTGGGCATTTCAGGTCAGCTAAGTGAGTGCGACAATAAGCAATCAATTCTCGCTCAAGAACAGGGTCTCCTTTTTTCGAATCAATTAGTTGAACTACAGCTTTTACTTCTTCACCAAATTCATCGTTTGGCACACCTATTACTGCAACGTCATAAACGTCTGGATGCATTGTCAAAATATTTTCTGCTTCTTGAGGATAAATATTGACACCACCCGAAATGATCATATGAGCTTTTCGATCCGTTAGATAAAGAAAACCTTCTTCATCAACACGTCCGATATCTCCTAACGTGCTTAAATCGTCTCCCATTCGCGAAGAAGCTGTTTTTTCTGGATCATTGTGATATTCAAACCTTGAGCTACTTCTAAAATAGACGTTCCCTTCTTCTCCATTAGGAAGTTCATCTCCATTGTCATTTACAATTACAAGCTCACCTAACAAAGATTTACCTACTGAACCTGGGTGATTAATCCAATCTTCCGAATTTATGTAAGTGAAACCATTGCCTTCGGTGCCTGCATAGTATTCGTGCAATATTGGCCCCCACCATTCAATCATTTGCTTCTTTACCTCGACTGGGCATGGAGCGGCCGCATGAATCACTGTCTTTAAAGAAGTCGTGTCATACTTACTGCGAACCTCTTCTGGGAGTTTCAACATCCTGACAAACATCGTGGGCACCCATTGACTTGCTGTTATTGCATTGGTTTCTATTGCAGCTAATGCCGCTTCAGGGTCAAATTTTTCCATAACCACAACTGTTGCTCCAATACGGTGTGCTGCCATGCAAAATCTCAAAGGAGCAGCATGGTACAAAGGGGCAGGAGAAAGATAAACAGCATCACTTTCAATTCCAAATACTGCTCTAAACAGCATNGCTTGAGANGATGGACTCCCTAATGGAACGTTTGGAGCCTGNACCTTTACACCTTTCGGCAGCCCTGTGGTGCCAGATGAATAAAGCATGTCTTGGCCTTCAACCCTGTCAGNTTGTGGTTCTTTAGATGTNCTTTTTATAGCATCTTCGAAAGAAGCGTATCCATCCATCTCTCCACCAATAACAAACTTTTCTTTGACGCCTGTATCTACGAAATCTAATTGTTCTGCTGTATCTCTATTCCCCACCGAAGTTACAAACACTCTCGCTCCGCAGTCTTTAACTATGTAACTCATTTCTTGTTCGGTAAGGCGCGAACTTATTGCCGTGTAATACAGCCCTGCATAATGAGCACCCCATGCCAAAGGTAAAAACTCGATTGTGTTCTCTAAGCAAAAAGCTATGTGGTCTCCGGGTTGCAAACCTAAGTCGACAAAAAGGTTAGATATACGGTTAGCTTTTTCATCTAACTCCAAATAAGTAATTTTTTCACCTGAACCGGTCATAAGAACTGCTACACGGTCAGGTTCATTTGTTGCCCAAGTCCCAGGGAACTCTAGCTGTTGTTGATCATCGTTATTTCCCATACCTACAAGGTAATAGAAGATAATCTGATGAATAAAGTCGAAGTTCTTAAGCAAGTTTGACTTTTTGACGTCAAACTGTGTTATGGCTAATTTGTCTGTTTCAGGTCAAGTGTTTAAAAGTCTTCTTTTTGCTCCAGGAAACAAGCGTTCAATTTTATCTAAATTGCCACGGAGCTCTCCAGACGCAGCAATAATCGACCTCGAAGACTCCGTGCCAATTGATGAAAAAGAAAATGCACGTGAAATAGCTAAATCAATAATTCCAGAACTAAATAAAGAAGCAAAAAAAATGGGTCTCTTCATAAGAGTAAATGCTCTCGGAACGTCACATTTCACTGAGGACTTATCTAATGCGATCTCAGATGGCTTAACAGGGCTTGTTGTTCCAAAAATCTCTTCTGGAGAAGAAGTTGAACAGGTCTCAAAATCTCTTTCTGATTTTGGATTCGAAAACCTTCCAAT
This sequence comes from Dehalococcoidia bacterium, assembly GCA_002699555.1. Taxonomy (GTDB): domain Bacteria; phylum Actinomycetota; class Acidimicrobiia; order Acidimicrobiales; family MedAcidi-G1; genus MedAcidi-G1. The sequence goes on along the minus strand of PABN01000074.1, from coordinate 1,801 downwards.
TATGGCTGGTCTAGAAAGTGTTTCTGGTTTGGTTAATGCTTTGGAAATCACAAAACACCCACAGGTGAAATGGTGTTATTTTGGAGCGGAAGATTATGTATCTGACCTGGGAGGATTCAGGAGAGATGACAATCGAGAAGTGCTTCTAGCTCGCTCACAAGTATCTCAAGCAACGCGACTAGGAGGAGTTCACGCCATCGACATGGTTGTATCAGATTTTAAGGATGACAAAAGATTTGCAGAAGAGGCAACTGAAGCGAGGTCATTAGGTTTCACTGGCAAGTTGTGTATACACCCAGATCAAGTGAGTCTTGCAAATAAAGCTTTCAAACCCACACAAGAAGAAATCGATTGGGCTATCGAAGTAGTAGCAGAATATGAAAAAGCTATCGGAAGAGGTGAAGCCTCGATAGCTATTGGAAGCGAAATGGTCGATGAGCCTATTTACAGAAGAGCTCAAACGACAATAATAATGTCACAACAGTAGGACTTAGGAGATTGCATGTCGAACTTAGTTCCTGAAGGCGAAGCTTTCTATGGAATACAACTACCAATTCAAACTTTGACACAAACCTTGGTTGATCCTTGGGAAAAAGAAGCGGGACCTGATGAACTTGTAATGGTTGCACAAGAAGCCGAATCAGCTGATCTTGATTTCGTGGGTGTATGCGATCACGTAGCTATTCCTGATGATGACTACTCGGCACATATGACAACAACTTGGTATGACCCTATTGCAACTCTTTCTTGGATAGGAGCTAACACCGAGAAAATTAACCTTCTGTCTGTTGTTTGGATTGCCGCCTACCGTCACCCTCTTTTATCAGCAAGCTCATTTGGGACTTTGGCTCACCTTTCCAATAATCGGGTTATTTTGGGCTTGGGAGCTGGGCATGTTAAAGGAGAATTCGAAGCTCTCGATATTGACTTTTCGAAACGTGGGTTGATATTGGATGAAAGCATTGACGCAATAAAAACCATTTTCACAAACGAATACGCAACACATGAAGGGAACAACTTCAATTTTCAATCTGTAGGAGTTGGGCCAAAGCCTCCAACAAACGAACTGCCTATTTGGATAGGTGGTTCAGGTCGTGCCGCTTGGCGTCGTGTAGGGAAACGAGGCGATGGTTACATACCGATGGGGAATAGCAGAGATCAGTACAAAGAAATTATTGAGACTATAAACCAAGCAGCAGATGAATCAGGGAGAGAAAATGCAAGCTTCGATATCGGAATAATGCCGCCATGGGCTTACATAGGTGATCCTCCTGATGATCTTCCTCCAGCGGGGCTAACAGGATCTCCTGAAAAAATTGCTGAACACCTCAGAGCAGACCGTGATGTAGGAGCAAACGTTTTTCATCTTAAATTTCGTAGCCGCACTCTCGAAGAATATATTGAACAGTTAAGAATTTTTGGTGAAGAAGTAAGACCTTTGCTTTAGAGTCAACTTGGAAGATAAAAGATTTAGGGCCCTTTAAAATGAAAGAAATGGACGAAAAAACTCAACAAGCTTTAATGCTTTTTAATAGACGAGCAGAAAACGCCGAAAAAGAATCACAAGCTGCCAACAAATTAAAAAAAGCTGAAAAGATTAAAGATGAAGCTGTAGTCGCTCTTCAAAAAGCTAAAGACAGTGGTTCCGATCCAGAAGTAATAGCTGAGGCTGAATCTTCATGGAGGAATGCATTAGACACTTGGCAAAGACTAAGGGATGGGGAAGAAATAGAAGAAACACCAGAAGAAACACCAGAAGAAACACCAGAAGAAACACCAGAAGAAACACCAGAAGAAACAC
>PABN01000073.1 GCA_002699555.1 Dehalococcoidia bacterium | reverse complement strand
AGCCTACTTCAAAGACGGCAGTTGCGTATCTTGCAACTTACAAAAGGAAGATATCACGGTCGAAAAGGCTTCTATCGAAGGTCTAACGGAATGGGATGGGAGACCCGCCGATGGGAAATTTAAATTAACTGGAGAAATTTCTTCGCTTTCCAGTAGTAATGTTCAATCTTTTGAAGTTGTAGGAAACGACAACGCTGTTTTAGATTTTGATTGGTCTGACTTAAACTTACCTGATAATGCAGTTTGGATATTTCGACACATCAAAGTAATTTTTAAATCCTACGAGGAGTTTGGCATGGGGGAGAATTCAAAGGTTTATTTTTACGACTGTGTGTTTGAAAATTTAGACAATTATGGTGAAAATGACGGTTATGAAAGTGGTCAAATATTCTTTATACATAGTACCTTTGATGAAGACGCGGATGAACCATTGATTCGATGGTTAGGTTACATAAATATCTTTCTTATCAATAGTTATGTCAAGAGTGATAATTTGTTTGTTCCTCACTATTCACAATTACAGTTAAAACCAAAATCATGTGCAGACAACCCTTGCGCTGGTCTGACCGATTTTGGAATCGAGAATACGTGCACGGACTTGACAAACAACCGCGGAGTTATGTGTGGAGATTTGTGTCAATAGCTATAAATACAATTAATTAATACATAAAATGTCGGGTTTGCCCAATTTAGGGAATACCTGTTATATAAATTCCATTCTACAATGTTTACGCTACCAACGCCACTTTGTAAACAGCATAAAAGACTACGATCATAGCAAAGACGATCTGTTCGACAAGCACTTCATTGACCTGATGTTCCTTGACTACGACAATGCTGTACTACAGTCGTTCATAACAAAACTGGCTAAGATGGAGAATTCTCCCTTTCAACTGTTTCGTCAGTCGGATGCCCATGAGTTGTACTTGTTTCTTATGGACAACTTTTACGAAACGCACAAACTAAACAACCCGTTCAAAGGTCAGTACGAATCGACCATCACGTGTAGTTTGTGTAACAACGAATCAAAGACCAAACAGGACTTTATGTCGTTGAGTGTATCGTTGGTGAGTGAAGACGTGCAAGAGTGTATCAAAGACTTTGAGAAAGAAGAGACACTCCAAGGAATTGAGTGTGAGAAGTGCAATCAACGATCGGACGCTACAAAAAGAATTAATATTGTACAGTATCCCAATACATTGGTGGTGCATTTGAAGAGATTTACCAACCATTTAAAAAAAGCAGAAGAAAATATTTCTTTGAATGATATGTCAGTGTATACGCTCAGTGCTACGTGCAACCACAGTGGTACGGTATCGTTCGGTCATTACACCGCCACCGTAAAAAAATCAAACGGGGGGTGGACGTTCTGCAACGACAACTTTATCAAAGAAATCAACCAATTTCCAGAAAAATCAGAAATGCCGTATGTTTTGTTTTATGAAAAATATAAAAATTAATAAATATTTAAAAATCAAACACTTTTAAAAAATCCTATAAAAGATCTTGATTTTTCTATAAAATGGATCTCTTAAAAGAAAACAACAAACGTTTTGTATTGTTTCCCATTAAGTACCCTTCCCTGTTCAAAATGTACAAGGACCACGTAGCCTCATTTTGGACGGTCGAGGAGATCGATTTGGGTGCAGACGAGTCGGATTGGAATACGCTTACAGAGACCGAGCAAGATTTTATTTTACACATTTTAGGGTTCTTTGCCGCTTCGGACGGTGTAGTGATAGAGAATCTGGTAGAAAACTTCTGCTCCGAAGTACAAGTTCCGGAAGCCAGGGCATTCTACGGGTTTCAAACAGCAATCGAGAACATACACTCAGAAACGTACTCTTTAATGATCGATAAGTTTGGGGGTGAGAAGAAGGAGAGACTGTTCGATGCCATTATAAACCACCCTTCCACCAAACGTAAGGCTGACTGGGCATTGAAATTCATACAGAAAGACCCTTCTGTGGACAAAGTAACGTGTTTTACGAAACGCTTAATAGCATTTGCCTGTGTAGAGGGTATCATGTTCAGTTCTAGTTTTTGTGCCTTGTTCTGGTTAAAGAACAGAGGCAAGTGTCCAGGATTAACGTTTTCCAACGAGTTGATCAGTCGGGACGAAGGTCTCCATCGTGATTTTGCTATCGAAATGTACAAGCTGTGTCCCCGACTCGAACGCTCGGTAGTGATGGGTATTGTGAACGATGCTGTTCGTGTGGAGTGTATGTTTGTGGACGAGATTCTACCAGAGAAATTGCAAGGTTTGAACGCCGATACGATGAAACAGTACGTAAAATTCGTAGCTGACCATCTGTTGCACAGTATGGGGTACGAGAAAGAGTATAAGGTGTCAAACCCTTACAGTTTTATGGACATGATAAGTTTGGAAGGGAAAACAAATTTCTTTGAAAAGAGAGTTGGTGAGTATGCTAAAGCAAACGTAGGAAACGAAACAGAGGTGTTTAATACAGAAGTAGCATTTTAATTTAGATCAATTGTAGTATGTGCTAATGTATTGTAATTGTTTGCATACCCTATGAGCTTTTTATTCTTGAATAAACATGACCCCACAGCATGAGTTCCATGAAAACGATTCATGTACCACATTTGAGATCGAATCGTGTAAGTTCTCCATATAGATTGAATTTTTGAAGTGTAGTGATTATCGTTAGCCATTTTATATAATTTTTATTCCTTTTATACATAAAATATTAAATATAATACAAACACCATAATCAACAATATCATAACGATGTAGGTATTCAGCCAGAACCGTTCATCTTCCTTCAGGCGTTTTTTTTCGAGTATTTCTTTTTCGAGCAACAAATAGGTCGATTGAGGGAGTGCAAATGCGGAATTCATCGTTTTAATTTAATTTTACACTATTTAAATACCTCAAAGTCCATAAAATGAGTTTATTTAATTGTTTCGGAAATAAGAAAAAAGTACAAGTTCAAAATGAAATCTTCGACCTAATGGACCAAGACGGTGACAACAAAATCACCCTTGCCGAATTGCAGATCGTAGCCAAGTACGTCCACGCTGCCGACGTACAACGGGCAAAGTCGTACTGGGAAACCCTCAAATTAACCCAACCTGTGGACCACGTAACCAAGATCGTTGGTACGAAGAAAGTCTACAAAAGGCACCTCAAAGAACTGTACCCTCGTGTCCAACCCGACGTATGGTGCAACAATATTCTACCTGATTTGAAACGAGCCGAAATCAACAGGTTGAAAAGCAGTTTCTAAAATTTTAAACGATACGAACTTTTACTTCTTGGATCTATACCCGCCGGTTCATCGTCTGAATCGGTATCACTATCCGATTCACTATCGCTTATCAGAGATTCCAAGACACTAATTGTTTTTTTTAATAATTTTATTTCATCTTTGCTCTTTTTGTTCTTTTTTGCCATCTCTAAATTTGCTTTTAATTGTTCTAATCTAGATTGACTGCTTTCTCGCTTTCGTTTCAGTGTTTTGGGAACATTGCGCTTTGCAACTTCTTCGTCGATTTCTTCTTGTGTTAAAAATTCTACTCCATAAATTTGTTTGTTATTGAATGGGTTTTTACTTCGAAGCATGTTGTAATAAGGGACCATTGTCTTTAACCACCGTTGCAGGTCTTCAGCACAGAATATATACAACTGATCTCCACGCCGATCCCATTCCAAATCTAACTCTCCCGGGCAAACGTCGATTTTAACCGGAATACGTTTGCCCCCGTTGAACTCACCAACATCGCAATCTTCGTTTTCTCTAGACCCCATCCTCAACCCTGTTAAGATATCAAGTTTTCTAAATTCTTCAATACTGTAATATATTCCAACAATAGGTATATTAACCGCTTTTTTATATTCATCTGACAATTTATTCATTAATATAACTCGGATAGTCCTTGTTGCATACTCTGGGCTTAATTTTATTAGTTCGTATGCACCGTTTCCATATGCGTCGCGCAGTTCAGCGTTCGCGTTGTTCATCATCAACCAGGTAACGCATTGAATTCGCCCGTAGACGACTGCGTTCATTAACGCTGTCCACCCTGTTTTGTCTTGAACGTCGAGCTGCTTGGTGTCTCTGAATTCGTTTCCGTAAAGCGCGTCCATGTGCCGGAGGAGACCCCATCTAGCTGCTATGTGCATAGGTATACGTCCTTCGTTGTTGGGGATCATTGGATTTGCACCTTTTTGCATTAATAGGCGGACAGTTAAGTAACGNCTGAATTTAACAGCATACATTAGAGCTGTGTTACCNTTCTCGTCCGCAGTATCAACACTCCATCCACCTTCTAANAAACGCNCNACATANTTTTCTACATCCTTTTCAGNATTATTTGCGTCCGATATGGCTATTAGCATTGCTGGTTTTTTGTCTTGATAATATTCCTTCGGTATGCCCTCTATTTCCGGTATCGGCGCCATTTATTAATTATAAATATGATAATATACTATTTTTTTATTAATTCATACGTGTAGAAACTAATACTATTCACTAGAAATGCTCGCACGATGCAAACACCAAACCCTCTCCACAAGTGTTTTTGTGCAATAGCATCTCGTATGTTAATATTCTGACTCATTTGCCTCGATCGCACGACATCAATAGGGTACGTGAAGAGCCACGATAAAGATCCAGCAATACCACCTGCAATTAAAGCATTTGTATGTGGTCGTAGATCATGGTAAGTGCCAAAATAGACTGTCATTGCTAATGTTTCACGAGCATACGATGCCGTCAAACCTTTGTTTTTTAGCAGTATTCTTACATTCAGTGGTTTTTTCGTTTGGCGCTTCACCTTTGCCACGTCAAACACGTGTGTAATTGGACTTACGATCAGTCCACCGATCGACCCAGCAATATAATGAGATTTATTGGACAACCTGTCTTGCGTAGGGAATACAATGGAGTTGTACACAAAGGAACACATAAACGGATATGCTGCACCATTGTAGTAGCGTAAAATAGGCAATTTCGTCGGCTTGCTGTTCTGAATGAGCACTTTAATCGTGTCAAATGGGTGTCCAACCAAAATTTGTACAATGCCCACAATCCCACCAGCCACAATATCGCTCATATATAATAGTAAAAATCTTTTATATATGTTGCCAGATCAAGTTAAAAAATACCTCAAGTGGAAGGACTGTATTAAGAAAAGTAATGGTGTCCGTAGTCTACTTGGGCTGACCGCCGATGAAATTTCTGACTTCAAAGTGTGCAAAATTGAATTTTTAGAATACAAGAAGGCGTGTATCAAAGCTTTAGAAAGTAAATTTAAAAATTAATTTTTTTTGTAATGCGTCTTTAAATGGTGACAATTGGCACACATCACAGTACAGGCTTGTACTTCAGGTAGCTTTTAGTGAAATTTAATCCAACTCAAAAGGACGATTTGACTTGGACCAATGGTCTTTTTCGATTCATCTTTGTGGTCGAATTGGAAAGCTTGTGCATTCCATTGCGTTTCTCCTCAATATTTTTTGTCTCTTTTTCGTAGCGGACCGACAGTTCCGAGAAGTAGCTTTTGATGGTATCCATTCGTGTATTGTGCGTGGAATTCTCTGTTTAGGACACGTTTTGACGTGGTATTTGAACATCATTCTTGTCCCCCCTCTTGTGGGTTCTTTTGCACCTCTTGCGACACTACCAATGATCCATTTCGGCATTCTACTTTGTACCGTTCGCCCCGCACCAGTCTTACATTACTGACATGGGGAACAACGTGCCATTCGGCACCATGTGGTGTAGCAATAAAAACGTAACTATGATTTTCTGGTATACTAATTCGACTATTATTAAATTCGAAAATAGGCATTTTAAATAACAACACCCTTCTATATATACCCCAAACCCCACCGACAATATATATAGATCATTAACCCTATACTAAACCCATTCTAAAATCCCGAACCCATAGTTTGCGTGATCACTTGTATCGTATATATACTTCATCCCGACCAATACGATACAGCTGAATACATGATATGGATGTTAATTTATATATAAAAAATTATAAATCGCCTTAAATGTAAGTACATATGTAGAATATGTTTAAATAATACGTATACTGCGACGTCCTCCTTTTCTTAATTTTTTAAGGGATACATACAACCGATTCGATGCGATGCGCGTGTGTGCAAACTCCTCATCGGTGTATGGTACATCCAATACCGCATGTAACGACATTGCACTGGAATCAAAGGCTTCAAAGAATCTACCACATCGAAATAGTACGGTTGCATTGGGATTCTCCTTCATCGCCTTCAGATAACGTTTCTTTGCTGTTGTGTTTGCCCATGAATCCTCTCCATAGATAAATAAAGGTATTTTGGCGGCATATTCTTTTATATTAACTTGCATTTTATATTAGCTTACATGTCTTATATATGTTATTTCGGCAGTATCGGGATTTTAAGACAGTATTTTTGTAGTAGCGTAGTGCATGAAACCAAAGTACATACGAATAATAGTATAATAATAGCAGCGTAAGCTGGGTTTAGAATTGTTTCCATAAGAAATCGATCCATTTTAATGATTGTTAAATACACTTATAGTTCGGTCTTCGTTGGTTTTGATGCATAATTCAAAAAGCCTTCTTCCTTAGACAGCTCGTCGACCTTCTTCGTCTTCTCGTCTTGGAGTTTTTGGTACTTTTTCTGCAACTTTTCAACTTCAACCTTGAACAAGCTGTCAGCTGTTTCTTTCTCGTCTGCAATTTCTTCAAGACGAATCTCAACTTCTTCGGGAGACATGCTTCGTGCCTCTTTCAGTGCTTGTAATTGCTCGTCCGTGCAAAGACTCTCGTCGTCGAAACAACCATCGACTAGTTCTTCGTCCACGAACTTTTCCAACGATTCATAATCACGACCTTTCTCATACTTGTTCCAGCCGAATCCGTTCGAATATTTAATGGTTGGGTAGCCCTGAACACCGTGCTTTGCACACAGGTCCTTTTCGACGGTACAGTCAACCTCCCCAATTAGCACCTCCACAGCGTCGGCTAGTTTGTCCCATTCTGGTTTAAGTTTCTTACAGTGCTGTTGAATTGTTAGTAAAAATAGTTTTTAGATAGGGAGAGGTTAAGTACTTACTCCACACCAAGGGGCTTTGAAAGCTATCAAAGCTTTCTTTCCAGATGTCTTTTCGTCGAAATCATCGGTTTTTAAATATACTGTAGCAGATACGAATTGAATGGCTAGCAATGCAAGGACTGAAATTGAAATAAAGGTTCTCATTTTATGGAAAAATGATTGCTTTTATAGGGTCATGTCTCCAGAAGTGCGGGTACGGAAAATAAGAAATATATTTCCAAAATAATCTGAATATACATAAATATAGAAAATAATATCGAAAATGCAAGCAAAGTGTTTTTAATCATTATTTATGAAGAATAGTTTTATTTAAACATGCTCGTTCGATCGCTTAATTATGAAAAATGGAAACTGGGAGAAGAATATAGAAAGACCAACGAATTGGATAGAGTTGTTGTTGATACTCATTATGTATACAATACGTCGGATATTTTAAAGTATTGCTGGACCCACGTACTATTGCGTATGAAAGACTGTACAAAGGCAATAACCATGCAAGTTCCATCTGAGATACATACAGAAAAGGATATCATGGATTATGTTACGAATCATCCTGAGGATTGGAATCATGTGTTTCAAATCTGAACGATTCGTTTAAACAACAATACGTGCCACACGCTTGGCTGTAGTAAGGTATCATTTCGTTGCATCCTCTGCCTGGACATTTCTGCTCCCAGTAACCATCATCATACGTATCGACTATTTTTCGTTTTTTTTCATTTTCTATTTTGTACATAATATCATTTAACGTTTCGTGTATTACGTGTTCCATAATGTTTTTTTTATTCAAGTTGGTGGTATTTTATATCAATTACTTTCTCAACGTTTTCATTGTATTTTAGTATGTTGTCGTTCACAACATGGTTCGTTTTTGCAATTCGACGAAGAAATACAATTATTATTAGACTAAATACCAAGACAGACAGAACTGTGAAAATTATCAAATATAAAATAAAGCGAAATTGATGTTCCAGCTCTCTTTTCAAGTCTACAGTGAAGTTATGGTTTGTGCGTGATATATCAATAATAGGATCCATTTATAAAACCATCCATGATATATATACTACAAATGTTATTTTATATTTATTTCGTATATTATTACTAGGGGTTTTTTGTACATGTATTTCAAGCCATGAAAAATCACACTTTTCTTGTCACATGAAAATTTACAAAACCCGTACCGAGATTAGCTCATTTTCATTTTAGTCAAAAAACGCACCTTAAATCAACATACTAACGTACCATTAGACCCTACACTAAATCAAGCCTAAATACACCCTTAACTATTTACCCCAGAATAAGGAAAAAAAGTATAAGTCTAGCAGGCACACAACGATGAAAAGTTGAGTCAAAAAGTGCCGTTTTGGTACAGACATAATTTTTTTTTAAAAAAAAAGTAAGTTTGAAAGATTAAGTCTGTATCAAAACATAGGTTTTGATACAGACATAAGCAAAAAAAAAAAAAAAAAAATAGAAGAATAATTATGTATGTATCAAAAGGGTACTTTTTGGATATTTTTTTGTCGTAATTAATGTTGTCCAACAACACTCATACATCTGATACCATAGACGAAATAAAAAGTTTGCTGGTTTAATGCTAGACTCCCGTTAATAACACCTGATGTGTCCCTCCTAACTTTCAAAATGACCTGAAATCACCCTTTTAGTGTAGCACAGCAGGGCTAAAAGTAGGGTTTTTTATAGGGCGACCTAAAAAACAGTCAAAAAATCGACCATTTACATGCAATAGTATCTAAAGTGAGGATCAGCGTCACCAATACACGTGATTAGTGTGGACGACAATAGTGAACCAAAGCGTATCGAGTTTTTTTGGCATGTTTACCAGGTGGCTACCATTGAGCCAAATATCAACTTTTTTAGGATCAGAACGAAAAACACATATAGAAATAGCATTGTTTTCACTAAATAAAACACTACGTAGCATTGTAGCAGCTGCACAGCGTCAAGTTGTTTTCAGTACTGTGTTCCTCTCTTGATACGTCCATATACATGGTCTGTACCTGTTAAACTTGAATTCACGTGCTAAAAAAAACACAAATAGCACGGGGTTAGTAAGGTGCACTTTTCAGGTGGGTGTGATTTTACATGATTAGGAAAAAATATCAAGAAGTATACGAAAAC
>PABN01000072.1 GCA_002699555.1 Dehalococcoidia bacterium | reverse complement strand
AAGATGAAGGAGCGTCGTGGCTCCATATTGTCGATTTAGATGCAGCTAGAACAGGAATTGCGAACAATTCTTCAGTCATCGAAAATATTGCTTCCAAACTGGAGATACCTATCCAAGTTGGAGGTGGGATACGTAGTCTTAGCGATGCACGTTCGATTTTTGATTCAGGCGTTACTCGCGTGGTTCTTGGGACAGCAGCCATTAAGAATCCCTCTCTAGTTGATGAGGTGACTTCTATCGGAAGAGTCGCTGTTGGTGTGGATTTACGAAACAACAAGGTAGCTGTTAACGGTTGGGAAACTGAAACCGATTTTTCCTATATGAGTGTCTTTGAAAGATTTGAAAAAATAGGTGTCGATGCTTACATCGTCACTCATATAGAGAGAGACGGCACCTTAGAAGGACCAAACGTCGATTCTTATAGAGAGCTTATTTCATTCACCTCAAAAGACGTTATTGCATCCGGTGGAGTTGGCACAACTGCTGACTTGCAGGATTTGAGCAGACTGTCGGTTAATGGAAGGACTCTTAGTGGTGTAATTATAGGGCGTGCCTTTTACGAGAAAAAGTTTTCTTTATCAGAAGCTATTACTGCTTTCGAGTTGACATGAAGGTAATACGTATAATCCCTTGTTTGGATGTGGATAAAGGCCGAGTTGTTAAAGGCGTAAATTTCGTTGACATTCGAGATGCAGGAGATCCAGTCGAATTAGCTTCTCTCTACAATCAGCAAGGTGCTGATGAAATTGTCTTTTTGGATATCACTGCTTCTTCTGATTCGCGCGAGACGCTTTACGAAGTTGTCAGAAGGACAGCTGAAGAAATATTCATACCATTCACCGTCGGTGGAGGCATTCGCTCCGTTGAAGATGCCAGGCAGATCTTACGACTAGGAGCAGACAAGGTATCGCTTAATACAGCCGCGGTTATGAGACCAGATTTGATAAGCGAGATAGCTAATGAATTTGGCAATCAGTGTGTTGTGGTTGCTATCGACGCAAGACGAAGTGATGCAACTTCGTGTGGTTTTGAAGTTTTCACACATGGAGGTAGAGAAGGGGCGGGATTGAGCCTTCTTGAATGGGCATACGAAGCCGTTGAAAAGGGCGCAGGCGAAATCCTTTTAACTTCGATGGACAGGGACGGAACAAAAGATGGTTTCGATATTGAAATGCTTAAAGCTGTGGGTAAGAAGGTAAGCGTTCCATTAATTGCTAGCGGTGGTGCTGGGAGTTCTAAGGACATGGTTAACGGAGCCTTGTTAGGAGATGCTGATGCGCTTTTAGCTGCTTCAATTTTCCATTTTGGTGAATTGACAGTTTCTGATGTAAGAAAAGAATTGTTAAAAGCAGGGTTGACTGTGAGAGGCGCTTAATCAGGTAGCCGATACCGTAACTTCTGTGAATGATTCAAAAGTAATAAAGATGCCTGGTCCTGCTGAGGATGAAGGTCTTCCGATAAAAATGCTAAACGATCGAATTCTGGTCCAGCTAGACGATGAAGATGGAGAGAGGAGATCAACAGGTGGAATTCTAATACCTGCTACAGCTCAAATGGGGAAGCGTCTGGCTTGGGCAGAGATTGTTGCAGTTGGGCCGAATGTGCGTTCAATGGAAGTAGCTGACAGAGTGCTTTTTAATCCAGAGGATAGGTATGAAGTTGAGGTGAGGGGTCTCGACTACATAATTTTGCGTGAACGGGATATTCATGCAGTTGCTTCTAAACGCCTAGAAGAGGGAAGCACTGGGCTTTATCTGTAATTATTAATTACATTTTGTGCGGGATAAATCATAGACTTGTCGTATGGGAAATGAAAAAGGAAAGTCTTTCAAGATAGATGACGAAGAGATATCACGTATTTCTTTTAATTCTGATGGGTTAGTTCCAGCAATCATTCAAGAGCACGATTCTGGAAAAGTTTTGATGATGGCATGGATGAATAAAGAATCTCTTAAGGAGACTCTTTCTACTGGAAGAACGTGGTTTTGGAGTAGGAGTCGTCAGGAGTACTGGTGTAAAGGTGAAACTTCCGGAGATAGACAATTTATTCAAGAGGCTTTTTACGATTGCGATTATGACACTCTACTTTTTTCGGTAATTCAGGAAGGCAACGGGGCATGTCATACAGGTGAGTTCACCTGCTTTTTCACTTCTTTTGGTTCTAATGAATAGTGACCTAGAAATCTCACCATCCTTTGAGGAGTTCAAAGAAATGGCGAGTAAATACAATGTTCTTCCCGTTTGGACAGAAATTTTGGCTGACCTGACAACTCCTGTTGCACTGTTTAATCGATGCGTCGGAGATAAAGAAGGATTTTTACTAGAAAGCGTTGATCGTGGAGAGCATTGGGGAAGATGGTCATTTATAGGCGGTAAGCCATTAGCAACGATTACAAGCGAGAAAGATGAAATTAATTTAGAAGGTTCCTTACCGATTCCAGTTACTTCAGAGATGGGTTTACTTGAACTTTTAACCAGCCTTTTAGATGTGTTTGAAAGTCCCTCACTTGAAGATTTCCCCCCTTTACATGGTGGAGTGGTGGGGTATTTGGGTTATGACATAGTAAGAGAAGTTGAAAATCTGCCTAATGTGCCTGCAGACGACAAATATTTGCCAGATTCAAAACTTTCCGTGATCGGTGATTTAGTCGCAATTGATCATTGGAAACAAAGGGCTTTTCTTATTTCAAATGTTTTGATTGATGAAGGAGACACTGCCGACGCCCTTGTAGAAAAATATCAGAATGCTATCGCTAGATTGGATGAGTTGGCTATGGCTGGAGCGACAGGCATGGAGGAACCACTGATGTTCCCCCCTCCTTCTGATGAAGATTTACCAGATGTGAGTTCAACCTTTGAAACAGATCAATTTTGTTTAGCTGTAGAAGCAGCCAAAGAGCACATAATAAATGGAGATATTTTTCAAGTGGTTTTGTCTCAAAGATTTGATGTTGAGTTAGAGGCTGACCCTTTTGACGTTTACAGAGTATTGAGGCAGATAAACCCAAGTCCTTATATGTATTTCTTTCGTTATGACGAACTAACAATTGTCGGAGCATCCCCAGAACCAATGGTGCGTTTACTCGAAGGTAAAGTTTTTTCACGACCTATCGCAGGAACAAGGAAGCGAGGGAAAACCGATGAAGAGGANCGTCTNCTTGCNTCAGAACTTAAAGAAGATCCTAAAGAATTAGCGGAACATGTAATGCTCCTTGANCTAGCAAGAAATGANGTTGGTCGNGTGGTCGAGTTTGGNAGNGAGAAGGTCGATGAGACAATGACATTAGAAAAATATAGTCATGTAATGCATCTAACNAGTCAAGTTTCGGGAGACCTTCGAAATGATCTTGGCCCAATTGATGTTTTAAAAGCAACTCTTCCAGCAGGCACTGTTTCCGGTGCTCCCAAAGTAAGGGCAATGCAAATAATCGATGAGCTGGAACCCACTAAACGCGGGCCCTACGCTGGAGTGGTTGGATATTTTGATTTCTCAGGAAATATAGATACAGCAATCACAATAAGGACAATGATTGTAAAAGATGGACTTGCCTCTGTTCAGGCTGGAGCCGGAATAGTTGCGGATAGCGACCCACATGCTGAGGACCTCGAGTGTAGAAATAAGGCGCGTGCATTACTTGGAGCAATACCAGCAGCTCGAAGAATGTCAAAACAACGTCGGATTCAAAAGTAATTTTTTATGAGAAGCGGAAAATAAGTAGATGACTTACCTGCAGAGGATTTTAGATTCTCACCGTTTGCGCGTTCAAAATGATAACAGGGATTTTGAATCGTTATATGAACAAGCAAGCGCTTTGCCTCCTACGAGAGGTTTTAGAGAGTCACTAGTAAAAAATTCGGAAACAGAAATAGCAGTTATAGCGGAGATTAAGAGACGTTCCCCTTCAAAAGGTAATTTATTCGAGGATCTTGACCCCAAAGTACTAGCAGCGGAATATGAAATCGGTGGAGCTACTGCAATTTCTGTTCTAACAGATGAAGACAGTTTCGGTGGCTCCGAACAAGATTTGATGACGGCATCCGACAGTGTGAAAATACCAATTTTGCGTAAAGATTTTACTGTTGACAGCAGAGATATTTGTGATGCACGAGTTATGGGAGCGGACGCAGTTTTATTGATTGTTTCTGCGCTAGACCAGTTTGAATTAAAGGATTTTTTACAACTTTCGGTTGAACTTGACTTGGATCCGTTAGTTGAAGTTCACGATGAAAAAGAGTTAGAGCAGGCATTGTCAGTTGGTGCTGAACTGATTGGAGTTAATCAAAGGGATTTAAAGTCATTTAAAGTGAACCCTTCGAAGGCATTAGATTTAATTTTACAAATCCCCAAATCAGTTACAGCGGTAGCAGAGTCCGGAATAGATGGTCCTGAAAGCGCCAGAAAGTTGAGAGAAGCTGGATATTCCGCTCTATTAGTGGGGGAGTTGCTCGTTAAATCAGTGAACCGAATAAAAATGCTATCTGATTTGAGAGGTACGTTTCCTGGAAAGATAAGCGACTGAAATGGGAACGAATAACATTTTTGTAAAAATTTGTGGTGTTACCAACCAAGAAGATGCATTTACAGCAGTTGATTTTGGTTGTGATGCGCTTGGGTTCAATTTCGTACCTACTTCTAAAAGAAGAGTAGAGGTTGACTTTGTTGAAAGCATCGTTAGGAAATTGCCAAGTGAAATGATAACTGTCGGAGTTTTTAGTGATTTCACCCCAGAAGAAGTAATTGATGTGATCGGAAAGACGGGTCTAAATGCTGCACAGCTTCACGGAAATGAAACTTATGAAGATTGTCAGTTAATTGCCAATAGTGTCCCTTTTACGATCAAGGCTTTGCCTGCTGGTTCAGCACACTTAAAGAATTTTTCAGAGTTCGGTGTTGATGTTTTATTGTTAGATTCTGAGACTCCTGGTGAAGGGAAAAAGTTTGACTGGAATTTTTCAACTGAATCTTTAAAAGATGAAAAAATACTTCTAGCAGGTGGATTAAACGCCAGTAATGTCCGCGCAGGTATTGATAAATTTTCACCTTTCGGTGTCGATGTTGCAACCGGCATAGAGTCTAAACCCGGTCGCAAGGACCCAAAGCTTATGAAACTTTTTATTGAAAACGCCAAGTCAACTAGAGCAAGAATGGACTAATAGTTTTCTAGAATGGAAGCATTATGAGTTTGAAAAATCCTAATGAAAAAGGACGGTTTGGTCCGTTCGGCGGAAGGTATATTCCGGAAACGTTAGTTCCAGCATGTCATGAACTGGAGAAATCCTTTATCGAGGCATGGGAGGATGATTCTTTTCGAAAAGAGCTAGATTCCCTCTTGTCTGATTATGCAGGAAGACCATCCCCAATAACAGAGTGTTTAAATCTTTCCGCTGAGCTTAACTGTCGCTTGTTGCTAAAAAGAGAGGATTTAAATCATACTGGTTCCCACAAAATCAATAATGTATTAGGTCAAGCGTTATTAGCTAAAAGAATGGGAAAAAAACGCTTAGTGGCTGAAACAGGTGCTGGACAGCATGGTGTAGCAACAGCAACGGCAGCTGCTCTGTTAAATCTTGAATGTTGTGTTTACATGGGCGAGGTGGATGTAAAGCGGCAAGAATTGAATGTTTTCAGAATGAAGTTATTAGGCGCGGAAGTGAGAAGTGTCGAATCTGGAAGTAAGACCTTAAAAGACGCCGTAAATGACGCAATGCGTGACTGGGTGGCAACTGTGGAGGATTCCTATTATTGCTTGGGCTCAGTAATGGGACCACATCCATATCCGTGGATGGTCAGAACCTTTCACGAGGTGATTGGAACTGAGGCGCGAAAACAGTCGGAAGAGATTTTAGGGACAACACCTGATGTTGTTTGCGCTTGCGTTGGGGGTGGATCGAACGCGATAGGTATTTTTTCTGGTTTCGTTGATAGCGATGCGGAATTAGTTGGTGTGGAGCCAGCTGGTGGAGCGGCAATAGGAAGGGGTGTCCCAGGGGTTGTGCATGGAATGGAATCATTTCTGATGCAAGATGAATTTGGCCAAGTTCTAGAAGCGGAGTCGATAAGTGCTGGACTTGATTACCCAGGTGTGGGTCCTGAGCATAGCTATCTTTCGTCGATTGGAAGAGCTCGTTATGAGTCAGTAACTGATGAAGAAGTAATCGAAGCCTTTCAGTTGCTAAGCCGAACAGAAGGTCTAATTCCAGCACTTGAGCCAGCACACGCTCTTGCTTGGATTTCACGAGAGCGAGACTACTTGTCCGGCAAAACAGTTTTACTGAATCTTTCAGGAAGAGGCGATAAAGATGTTGGACAAATGATGGAAATATTGAATGTCTGAGAATGTTCAGATCGAGTCGGTGCTTCGAAAACGTATAGATTCCGGTAAGAAGGCGCTAGTGGTCTATATAACTGGTGGTTTGGGAGAAGATTGGATCCAAACTATGCACTCAGTAATTGAGGCTGGAGCAGATGTTGTAGAAATTGGAATTCCTTTTTCCGACCCTGTTATGGATGGACCTATTATTCAAATGGCGAATGATTCTTCAATGGAATCAGGTTCCACACCTGTAACAATTTTAAATGATCTAAGAGGGGAAAATCCAGCTGCCCCTTTGGCTGTAATGACGTATTACAACCTTGCTTACAGGATGGGACATGAAAGATTCGCTTCTGGTTTGGCCTCAGCCGGAATTTCTGGCTGCATACTTCCTGATTTACCTTTGGAGGAGTTTGATATTTGGTCTGAATCAGCAACTAATTATGCAATTGAAACAATCCTGTTAGCTGCTCCTACAACACCTGATGAGAGACTCGTAGAATTATGTTCAAGAAGCTCTGGATTTGTGTATGCGGTTGGACTCCTTGGAGTCACGGGGATACGTTCTGAGCTTGCTGATAGTGCGATTAAAATTGCGGCGCGAGTTAAAACTGCCACTTCAAAACCAGTATTAGTGGGAGTTGGAATTGGAACCCCAGAACAAGCTGTTCAAGCCTGTGAGGTTAGTGATGGTGTAATTGTGGGGTCTGCTGTTGTGCAAGAAATGTTAAATAGTGCTTCCCCAGAAAAGGTCGGGGAGCTAGTTTCAACCTTTCGAAATGCTTTGGATAAAAACTGCTAAAAATCAGGACTTTTTGTATTTTTAGCCGAAAAGTCCAAAAAAAGCCTAAATTAAAGGTTTTTTTCTAAAAAACCCCCTTTAAAACGGGGTTAAATGCTTGACATTGCACCGAAAAACGTGTCGCGTGTCGTTGTACCCAATGTGGGTACGTAAATAAACAAGGGAGACGGTGGATGAACAAAAGTGATTTGATCGCAGCAATGGCCGAAAAGGCTGGCGTTTCGAACAAAGATGCTGGAGCTTGCCTCGACGCTATGTTCGATGTAGTAGCGGACGCAGTGGCTGCTGGAAATGAGAAGGTCACAGTACCAGGATGGATTTCGTTTGAGCAGACAGTTCGTAAAGCTAGGCAAGGTAGAAACCCTCAAACCGGAGAAGCTATCAGTATTCCGGCTACAAAGGCAGTTAAGGTTTCTGCAGGGTCTAAGCTAAAGGCAGCCGCTAAGAGTGGTGGACCTCCAATGGGAATGTAAGTATTTCTTACATTTATTGAGTATTTTCAGGGGCCTGCCGGATTATCGGCAGGCCTTTTGAATTTGGCGGTTGTTATGAATTTTCCAAAACCTGAAGAAGTTATCCCACATAGAACTCCGTTTGTTTTTTTAACTGAAGTTACAAAACTGGACGCTCCTAAATCGGCGGAAGGGTATTGGCAGTTGTCAGAAAATGAGGACTTTTTCGCTGGGCATTTTCCAGACTTTCCGACTCTCCCAGGTGTTTTAATGTGTGAGTCAATCGCGCAACTAGGGGCCTACACGTTGCTTTCTGATAAAAATTTCGATGGTCTATTACCAATGTTTGGTGGTATTGACAAGGTTAGGTTTAGGCGGCGAGTGGCACCGGGCGAGAGATTGGATCTTTCGGTCGAACTATCGAGGATTTCTGCACGTGGAGGGAAGGGTAGTGGTCAAGCTTCTGTAAATGGGGAACTGGCTTGTAGCTGTGACTTGATGTTTGTGTTTGCGACAGTTTAAGAAGCAGGTCCAATAACTAAACACCCGTTATGTCCGCCAAAACCAAAGGAATTTGAAATAGCGGGTGATGGTGTCCACTCCACGGGTTCATTATGCACCAAATTTATTGGTGGCATTTCAGGATCAGGATTTGTGAATCCAGCGGTTGGTGGCAAAAGAGATTTTTGAATGGCCATAACCACTGCAACAGCTTCAATTGCACCTGCTGCGCCTAATGTATGACCGGTGATTCCTTTCGTTGATGAAACTGGTGGTCCATCGGCGCCAAAAACTGAATTTATAGCTTGTGCTTCTCCTAAATCATTTAACGGTGTTGAAGTGCCGTGAGCGTTGATGTACCCAACACTCCCAGATTGTATTCCAGAATCTTCTAAAGCTAGTCGTATGCATCTTTCAGCTCCTACACCTCCTGGCGAAGGGGCAGTTATGTGATGGGCGTCAGCATTACTAGCACCACCTAATATTTCCGCATAGATCGTTGCTCCTCTTGCCATTGCCATTTCTTTTTCTTCAAGCACAAGAATTCCCGCACCTTCTCCCATCACAAACCCATCTCGATCGAGGTCAAATGGTCTGGAAATTCCTTCTTTAGAGAAAGCCGTCATATTAGTGAAACCTGCGATTGAACTGCCTGTAAATGCAGCCTCGGTCCCACCAGCAATCACTACATCGCATCGATCAGAAGCGATTAAACGAGCGGCATTTATGATTGCGTGAGTTCCAGCGGCGCATGCTGTACAAGTGTTTTCTGCTGGACCTTGGAAACCGTATTTCATTGATACTGCTGCTGATGCGGCATTAGGCATCATCATGGGGACAAGGAAAGGGGATACTCGTCGAGAGCCTTTTTCTAGCAATATTTCAATTTGTTCTTCTAGGGTTTCGATTCCACCTATACCTGTGCCGATAAAAACGCCTGATCTGTCTGTTGTGGCAGTTAGTTCACCAGTTTGCTCCATCGCCATTTGTGCGGCTGCGATAGCAAATTGGGTACACCGATCAGAGCGGCGCGCATCTTTAGGATTTTCGAAGTAGATAGATGGATCAAAATCGATGACTCGCCTGTCACCTACTTGTGATGTTCCACAGAGACCATCCCAAAAAGATTCAATCCCTGTTCCACAGGATGCAACAACTCCTATGCCTGTAACGACGACCTTTCGGTTCGTCATTAGAGCTTGCTTGTGATTAATTCAAATGCCGCTTGGATCGTGTTGATTCCTTCTAATTCTTCTTCTTCAACAGTCACACTAAACTCTTCTTCGAGCGCCATGACTAATTCGACTAAGTCAAGACTGTCGGCGTCTAGGTCGTCAGCAAAATTGGCTTCAGGTGTTACTTGTGCTGCATCAACTGATAGAACCTCAACAGCACATTTCTGAAATCTTGCAAAATTGTCGTCACTCATTTGAACTCCTTATATTCAACTGCCCACACAACAATAGAGGGTTACTTAACTTCTACCAAGCTTATTAGGGAAGGTTTATCCCATGTAAAGGCCGCCATCAACTGGGATTACGCTACCGGTGATATATGAGGCGTTTTCTGAGGATAAAAAGGCGATAATTTCACCGATTTCTTGAGGTTCTCCTAATCTTCCAAGTGGAATTGATTCGATGTATTCCTCTATTTGGTCATCTGATAATTTTTCTAACATGTCTGTCTTTACAGCACCTGGAGCCAC
>PABN01000071.1 GCA_002699555.1 Dehalococcoidia bacterium | reverse complement strand
TTTTCATCGCCATCTTCAACGGTACACACATCACCTTCTTTTAAAACTTCTCTCGTAAAATACCAGCCAATGCCGGCAACAGATGCACAAAATGAACACAATAAAAGAATCATAATAATGCTACCAGTCGGGTCATTTGTACCTCGAGACATTTTATTGTATGTAAATATTTTTTTATAAATATATATTAAAATTAATCATGGGAATTTTCAAAGATTGTGGTTGTGGATGTAATGGTGAGAAACAAAAGGAAAAATTTATCATTTCCGTAGTTTCCGGCCTGACCTTTTTTATAATCGCGAATCCTGAGACTTTCCGTCTAGTCAGGCGAGTATTGGGCTCTAGGATCGCTACACCAACGGGTTGTCCTTCGACGTTGGGTCTTCTTGTACACACTCTTGTATTTGTCCTAGTTGTTTGGGGTATGATGAACATACAGAAGGGAAGTACCACTAAAAAGGGTTGTGGTTGTGGTGAAAAGAAGACTGGTTGTGGTTGTGGTGTCAAGAAAGGTGAGAAAGTTGTCGTTAAGCCTCCCGCCCCTATGGTCGAAGCTCCCGATCCCAAGCCGGGATTTGCTGAAGAACAGATCGAGCTTACCGACACGGGTCGTAACTTAACGCCAATGCAAGTTGATTCTGATGGCACTCTATTTGGTTAAAGTATTCTACAAACAGTTCTTATCAATTGGTTGTAAAATGAAAACCTTTAAAATTCTTCGTCAAATCCAATTTCGGCCGAATCGTCATCTAACTTACCATAGTCTCCCACCCTTTTTTCGAAAAAATTCGTTTTGCCATCGAGTGATATATTTTCCATAAAGTCAAAAGGATTTTTCGAATTCCAAATTGGTGGTTGACCGACTTGTTTTAAAAGACGATCAGAGACATACTCGATATATTCGGACATCTTTTCAGAATTCATACCGATGAGATTACATGGAAGAGCATCTAAAATGAAGTTCTTTTCAATTTCCACAGCCTCTTTCACGATGGCGTGGATGGTTTCCGTTGATGGTTTATTACGAAGCAATTTGAAGAGCTCTACGGCAAATTCTTGATGAAGCCCCTCATCCCGTGAGATGAGCTCATTACTAAAACAGAGACCGGGCATGAGTCCTCTTTTCTTTAGCCAAAAGATGGCACAAAAACTTCCAGAAAAGAAGATACCTTCGACACACGCAAAGGCGAATAAACGTTCAGCGAAAGACCGAGACTTGTCGAACCATTTAAGTGCCCAATTCGCTTTACGTTCAATGCATGGAACCGTTTGGATAGCCTCGAAAAGTTGTTTTTTCTCAGTTCCATCTTTTATGTATTTATCGATAAGTTTAGAATAGGTTTCACCATGTACCATTTCGTTGTGTGACTGATAAGCATAAAATGAGCGAGCTTCAGAAATTTGCACTTCATCAGCAAAGTTGTTATTGATATTTTCAAAAACAATTCCATCGGAACCGGCGAAGAAAGCCAGGATATACTTTATAAATTTCTGTTCATTATCATTGAGTGTTTTCCAGTCGTCCATGTCCTTAGACAAGTCCACCTCTTCAGCCGTCCAATTGGACATCTGTGCCTTCTTATATAATTCCCAAAGTTCAGGATATTTCAGGGGAAAGACGGTGAATCTGTTTAAAGTGGGAGCGAGAATTGGTTCGTATTCATCTTCTATGTAGTCTTGAAATTCAAAGTACGTTCCGATGCGACGTCCATCAATAAATATTTGAGGGTAGGTTGTCACCGAGCCACCACACAATTGTTTGAGTTCTTCTTTGTCAACCATAATTTTTTCATGGTCGAGACCTTCTGATTCACATAAGGTTTTCGCGTGGTCGCAATATTGACATCCTTCCTTCGAATAAATAGTAACTTTCATCTGTGATATTATCGCTGATAATTTTTTGCCTGAAAACTCTAAGCATGATTGTGCCAAAAGAAATAAATGAAAATGATATTGTCAAAGTTTTAGTAAACGAAGATGGACTTGAAGATGAAATGTACGGGATTGTTGGGATGAACACTGGGAATACTCTCGGTCTGAGATATCTCAATCCCACCGAACTTATGTATAAGTCCGCGTGCGTGTATGAATTAGACGCAGGAGACTTATCTCCTGCACCCTACGAAAGTGTGATGGAGCATTATCCAAGTGGAACTACATTTGAAGATCTTGAGATGAAAGCACTCGGTACGAATAAGTTTGCATTCTACTCAGAGATTGATATTGAAGATAGTGACAGTGACATATATAATGATGAAACGGATTCCGAGATGGCGGACTTTATCGTCCCAGATGATGAGGTTGATGGCTCTCCACCACCAGATCATAAATCGATTGATATTGCATGGGCTGAATGGAAACCCACATCCCCAGGTGGGAAGAGTTTCAAAGAAACGGTCGATATGATTGAGAGAAGCCTAAGTAAGTGATGCGTTTTATGAATTTCTAAAAAAGATTGCCACATTCATAAAACAATGCTGGCAGCTATATGGTCTGAATTAGACGCTCTATTACCAAAAGAAAACGAAGAAAAGCCAGTGAATAAAAATTTTTGCAGAGAATGCTCCAATGTCAAAGTCATTTCTCCAGAAGGGCTACCGACATGTTCGGAGTGTGGTTTGGTTGACTCGTATTTTGTGGATGATACCGCTGAGTGGACGAGTGGGGTAACAGATGATGGAAAAGTTAACGATCCATCGAGGTGTGGAAATCCTAATGCAAACCCTGAACTCTTTTCACAGAATTGGGGAAAAGGGACTATTATTTCTACACAACGAGGTTCGACATATGAGAATAAACGCATGGCGAAGATTAACTTTCACATGTCTATGAATCACAAAGATCGTTCACTGTTTCACGCTTACAGGGATATTGATGAAGCATGTCATACACTCCCTGAGAGTGTTCTCAAAGATGCAAAAATGTTTTATAGGAAATTTAACGATGGAAAACTCACCCGTGGTGCGGTACGTTTGGGTATCAAAGCGAATTGTGTACTCTACGCATGTAGACTTGCTCAACATCCTCGTACGACAAAAGAAATTGCTGACATGTTTGGAATTCAATCTAAAGATGTTAGTCGTACGACACAGATGTTCAAAGAAACTATAATGGGTGTTACTGAAAAGAATTATGTAACAAAAGCGTTTGATGTAATGCAGAGGCTTCTGAATTCATTTTCTGTCACTCGAGAGCAGCGTTTGAAATGTGTCAAAATGTGCAATTCTACGGAAGATTGTGTAGAGTTGATGAGCAAAACGCCTAATAGTGTCGCTTCTGCTATAATCTATATGGTATTGAGTCCGGGTGTAACAAAGGGAGAGATGTGTGAAAAATGTTCGGTATCCGTACCAACACTTAATAAAATAGAAACCATCATTAAAAAACACTTAGAGGTTAAAGGTGTAATGTAGTATATGGTTAAGCTTTTCCTTGCGACACCGTGTTACGGTGGTTTATGTCTAGAAAAGTATATGTCTAGTATCCTAAAACTTCAGTTACTTTTAATAAAAGAAGGAATTCAATTATATCTCGATACAACTGAAAATGAATCACTCGTACACCGCGCTCGCAACGTTTCGGTAGGTCGTTTCATGCAGAAAACTGATTGTGATTATTTTATGTTTATCGATGCAGACATTCATTTCGACCCAGAAGCTGTCGTCCGTCTCGTGAAATCTGGGCATGATCTTTCGGTATCGTGCTATCCGAAGAAGGTTGTGATGTGGGAACAGGCTGCCGAAGCGGTGAAAAAGGGTGATGATAGGAATATGTCTATGCTATCATCCAGCCTTGTGATTAATTTTGGTGCTCGAAATCGTCCCGTCGAAAATGGGTTTATTGAAATTCTTGATGGACCCACAGGTTTTATGGTAATTAAACGTTCCGTATTTAAGACACTAGAAGAAAAGTTTCCCGAACTTTGGTGTAAGAATGATCATCAAAACAGAGACTTTGACGATTATCATGCGGCATTCGATTGTATGATTGACCCAGAAAATCGTAGGTATCTCTCTGAAGATTACGCATTTTGTCGCCGTTGGCAGCAGGCTGGTGGTAAGATTTATGCTGATGTGAATACAACTCTCGGTCATATTGGAAATTTGCCTTTCGGTGGATCACTCAAAGATAGGCTTAAGGCTTAGAATTGTTTATAAAAATATGAAATTAGTTACTATCATAGTTACTCGTTCAAAATCTTGTAGTGTGAAGACGTTGCATAGTATTCTTCGCCTGAATTTGAAATGTCTTCAAAGTCAAGTTAATAACCAGATTATTTACATAAATGATGACCCATATGAAAAATCTGAATGTGTCGAAACATATATGAAGACACACGATAGAATTATTTTTATTGATTTTAGTGTTGGTATTGACGATGCGTCACTCGAACAATGTTTTGCTAAACATGAGGGTGTGGGGTGTCTCGTGTTTCCGGGTGTAAAAGAAGGTATTGATTGGGAAATGTTCAAAGAGAAAGTCAAAAGTGAATCAACTGAACCAGTCAGTCAAATGGGTCTTCATTTTGATACAGAAGTTGGTAAAAAAGTTGGAACTGATATATATCAAGTTCTTAAAACTGAACCACGTGCGTGGATGATGAACACCGCGATTGTCCGTAAAACTATGCAGAAGAACAAAGATTTCAAAGTGAGTCCAAAGATGTTTGAGAAATTTTTACGACAAAATGTTAAAATTCACGCATTTACAGCAGCTAAGTTGACCATAACTTATGCACATGAATGTGTGAGCAACATTCTTAACGCAGCAGGTGTCAAAGTCAA
The DNA here is from genome assembly GCA_002699555.1 of Dehalococcoidia bacterium. Classification (GTDB taxonomy): domain Bacteria; phylum Actinomycetota; class Acidimicrobiia; order Acidimicrobiales; family MedAcidi-G1; genus MedAcidi-G1. The sequence goes on along the minus strand of PABN01000071.1, from coordinate 8,206 downwards.
TTAAAGTTTCTGCGACAACATAATACATGTCCAACCCGCTTCACAAATACGTCATAGACTTTATCCATGCTCGGTGGGGGAGCAAGGATTATTTTCCGGGTCCGCAACCTATATCCATAGAACGTAAACACTTTCCTATTCTCAGGGATGGTGACTATGTGGTGTGTGAAAAGACTGATGGTGAGAGACACATGATGGTGGCACTCACCTTTGATGGAAAAAGAAAATGTCTATTTGTAAATCGGGCGTTTCATATGTTTGAAGTCTCCATTAATTTGAATAAAAGTGCATATGATGGAACCATTTTGGATGGCGAATTGTATGGAGGTAATACTCTTATGGTGTATGATGCAGTTCTAGTTGCAGGTAAATCTGTGTGGGACAAGACACTCACGGAGCGTCTGGATGCTTCTCGTTCTCTATTGAAGAATATCATCTACATGAAATCGGATAAGTATCGACTCAAATGTAAAACGTTTCATCACATGAGAAATTTTGAAACGTTCATGGATGAGTATCTTCCAAAAGTTGAACAAAAAATTGATGGACTCGTATTCACACCAGTGAATGAACCAGTGAGAATAGGAACGCATGAGACGATGTTTAAGTGGAAGCCACTCGAAAAAAATACGGTCGACTTTCTGATGAAGAAAGAACCGAGTAGGGAAACTCCAGGTTTTAAACCCGGACCACTTGCTTGGAGATTATATATTCAAGAGAAGGGGAAATTATATTTTGAAAGTGAAATTCCATTAAACAGAATTCCCGACGAACCATGGTTCGAAGATGGTGCAATTGTGGAATGTATGTACATGACGTGGGAAGAACCAATGTGGTGGAAACCCCTCAAAAGGAGACGGGATAAAACACATCCAAATAATCGACGAACATTTTATCGGACGATTGTGAATATTAAGGAGAATATCAAGATGAAGGAGTTTTTAGATTGTAGACCATAAAGTAGTGTCCAGCTTCGAGAGGTAGTTCGTGTTCTTCGACACTTTCATCATTTAATAAGAACCATTTATTTTTACGTTTTACGAAACTCACATAGTGACCATCATTCTGGTTTCCAACGTGTACAGCACTCGCGATTAACTTATACTCCATCCCTCCGATATGTATATTTTCAATAACTCTGATGTGACTTTTCCTATCGAACGATATCATGAGAACTTGAGAAAGTTTTGAAAAAATCATACGAGTTGTAGCGACGTGGTGTACTTTACCCTCCGTATCTTCAAAGTTTTCTAATACATTCCAATCCGTACTTTTTTCTAACATCTTACCCATGTCATTACCTTCCGATGTTATCAAATGAACACTAAAATCTTCTTCATTCGATGACTTCCCACCCGACCATATCGTTTCCTGTGTTTTTTTACCATAGAACCATTTTTTGATTTCGGGTTCAGCTCTCTCCAAAATATCTATTATACACATGATAGCTTCCTGAACATCATGCTGTTCGTGTGTTTTGAATCGTGAAAATTCTTTTTGAAAATTTAGGATGAGGGGTTGTACGTTTACACTCTCATTTCCTTTTGTCCAATACACACGAACGAAGTCTGAATACATCTTAGTAAATGTACACTCACCTTCGTATGGATTTCGTATGAAATGATTAGACATTGCGGGTATATGTAAAAGACATTGAAGTGCCGTGTTGAAATAACATGTATTTCCAAGGTTTTTAAAGCCTTTCATTAAATTTTGTGCATAAAAAAGGCTTAAGAGAACGACGCGTTTGTAAAAAGATAAGAATGGACATTATTGACAAGGTACTCCCTGTTTTCGAAGCGCACAAGCAAGAGGATGATATCGAAGTTGAAATTCGTCTAGGTAAACATAATGGTTCACTCTTTGATACGAACGTTGGTAAAGATGTATGGAAACGGGTTCTCGCGGGCTTGAAAAAATACGACGGGTGGGAAAGTGTCAAAATGACCACATCAGATGTATATTACAATGATACGAATAACATTCGAATCACGTGTGATGAAGATTCTGGAGAACAAACGATGATTCAAAAGATTAGTTTTTTCAAAGAAGATTTCAAGCGTGACCCCCTCGACGTACGATTCTGTGTTGCACGAGAGATTCCAACGTCCGGTGAATATGAGATGGATCGTAAGCGTACGAAGACACGACACTCGTTTTTGCGTAAAAACTTGAGTATCGATATGACTATTTCTTCAGGTGACAACGCCGATATGGATTCCGAAGAAGAGGCAACCTATCAGATTGAACTCGAAATCGTGAAGCCATCTGATGTTGATTCAATCTATAAATTTCAGAACATTTTACAAAAGATTGATGATCTCACAAAATTAATTCCTCAATAAATAATAAAAATGGCTCAAAACGCAATGAATAACTTACAGCTTGGGCTCATGACTATTATGGCTTGTCTCGGTCTCGGTCTAATGATAAACGCGATCATCAATCCAACCAAGGAAAATAAAGATGCTGTCATGAAGATGAATCAGGCTCCAGTTGCACCCGGTGCGCGTAGATAAAATATATACAATTAATAAATGATCTACATTCTTGTAGCTCTCATAGTTTTGGCAATCATGTTTGATACACCTAAAAAATCTAACGAAGTTGAGGGTTCTAAATACTTTTATGTGAGTGGTGGTGCGTCGAAAGATATGTATTTGAAGATGCACGCAGATGGTATGGAACGTGACATGTTAAAAAGGTTTGTTCAGTTAGAAGACGAATTTCTTCAAATTGAGAATACATCTGTGTGTACACAACTTCCTTACATAGTTCAGGCTAGTATTATTTCGAATAAAATCAAAGAAATGTTTCCTAAGTATAGTTTTGCTTATCATACTATTCATCTTAAGCAGGTTGCAGAACCTGATAAAAATATAAATGCTCATATAAGGTGTTGATGAGACATGTCATTATTGAAAAACCAGATGGAGAATTGTCTATTGGTTTTAATGAGGATGTAGAATCCATCGTCATTGAAATCCAAGAAGATGTGGAATATGAAAGAATTGAATATATCATTTACAACCCTTTGGCTCGTTTTTCGCAATGTATCACAAATGTTATACTCTTTATGATAGCACTTACATCTACACGATATATGGATATCGCTAATTTTACAATAGCATGTTCGACTACATACTGGGTTCACAAAACATCTCAGAATTCTGTAATAGCGATAACGATGCATATTGGATATATTTTGGGATGTGCTATACCGTGGGCGATATTTCTTCTTTCGTGGTTTGATGTTATGTTCAATTTTATGTACATGTTCGGACTCACTGTACTAATGATCACGGCTGATCGTTTCGAGCATCTTCAAGAGCTGCCACACTAACATTTTATGTTTAGGACTTTTTATATCGACGTACCTGTCAATTGTATGCATGATGAGTTTGTTATCATCTTCTTCATTCTCATCACGTTCTATTTTTTCTAGGCGAATGTAGTCAGCTACTACATAAATGACGGCATCTAGAAACTCTTCCTTTGCCATATATAACCACGAATTTACGGGAGTTCCCCAATTCCTCGTATCATCACTAACTCGGACGCCGTGATTATATTTTTTCAACCCGAGCTCGAGCCGCCCGAGGAGTTCTTCGCGAATTGCCATTTGTATTAATATTAGCCCTAAACTTTAACCAATACTTTCTGTATTCATCCATTTTCTTGTTGGATGGGGGAGTCTTTTTACTCATGATATAATTTGCGGCAGCACGTCTGTAATCGTTTCTCATATTGAATGCGATACCCGTGACATTCACCTTGTTCATGAGATACTTTCGCTCGAGTTCCCTCCTTCTCTCCATTTTCCAACGAGCAACAACGTTCTTTTTGGTCGCATCCACATTCTTCTTGAATGGAATACCTACCTTATTACCTTTGGTGATAGCATTGAGAGCTGATTTCATGTTACGCACGTCTTGGTTGAGGTTGGGTTTGTACCGCTTCATCCATTTGTCACCATAAAGTTTGGTGATATCCTTGCGAATTGAATTCTCATCGAGACCCCTCTTTTTCATGACTTCAGCTTTTTTGGTGTTACTCTTAGTTTTCGCAGCCACTTTACGCACCTGTGCTTTCGTAGGTTTAGGAGGAGAAGGGGGTTTTGGTTTACCAATATTATTCCGAACTTTTTCAATCTTTTTGCAGATGGTTGTTTTCGTCTCTTTATCATCTAGTTTAATTTTGAGTATAGNGGCGATACGAAGAAGTTCCTTTTTATTAAGATCGGTACAGAGTTTGCGACCGATGCGGAATGTGTTACCAGTGCCAGCGAGTGTCGTGTTCTTGTTTTTATTTGTATTTTTGAACGTAACATTTTTCTTCCCAGTTTTATTTTTGATCCTAGCACAAATTTCATCTTTGGTTGCCATACGAGTTCCTTCTTTCGTGGTAGTTCTGAAATTTACTACACCCATGCGCCGCGCGAGATCGATGAGTTCAGGCTTTTTCATACGCGCACACATTTTAGAATTAATTATGAGGGCGTTTGCTTGATTTTGTGTCAAGGTCTTTTTTGTGTACTTTCGCTTTGGAGACTTGGCCTTGGCCTTGGCCTTGGCCTTGGCCTTAGCTTTAGTCCTGAGAGCNAATCTCGCTTTGACACCCTCATCAAACTCACCAGTCACTTCAATCTGGTTATCCCTGAATAGTTTCTGGAGTATATTTTTAGCTGTGTCATATCCCCTTAACATTTCACCGGGATTTTTCGCACCCACGACCTGAACATTACCACTCTTGGATAAAATTAAAGTCATATTCTCGATCGGCATGTATAAGAAAGGAGAAAGTTCGGGTTCATATGAGGATCCCTCCTTTTGTGCGATTGACGCTAAATTTCTAAATACTCCGTTGATCCTAAATTGACCACTTAGATTATTATAGGTAAAAGGGTTATAGAAAAATTGTTGCCTTTCCGTGTACGAGTTAACAATGAAACGACGAATAAGTTCAGGTTGGTTAGCGATGTCTGTACCAACAAATCCACCCGAGAAACGAATCTTTCCATTACGGTAGATGTTTACGGTGGCTCCTTTACTCTCAATATCATTTGAGATATTCAACATGAGTTGCGCGGTAAAAAAATTACTATTTAAACCACCTTTGGGTCCAGCCTCTCTTGTGTGAGAGAAACCAGTCTTAAATTGCCCATAAATACCCTTTATCTCCTTAGTGTCTACATAAAGACCTTCACCAATGGAAGTTCTGGGGAGAGGTCTCTTCATGAGTATCTTTTTGAGATCAACTACAGTNTGTTTCTGATCAAAACCAGAATCTACAGTTGCATTGAACATACCTGGATTGAACTTACTGAATTGGAGTGGTTCGTCAAATTCTCGTAAAACATTGTTGACCATTTTCTCTTCGTTCGCGGAAAGTTTTACATCATTGAACTCATTTTCCAACGGTGAATTGTTTTCAAATTGTTTGAAAGCACCCTCATACGACCGGTTATTTATAAGGTTTTGTTGAAGGCGACGGGGAACTTGCACCTGTCTAGGTGGTACTGGACGAACTGGGCGTGGGGGTGTACGAAACCCAGCGGCGCGCATGCGCTCTTTACGAAGTAATTCTTCTTCGAGTTCTCTCGCAAACTCGTCGTTAGAATTCGAGTTCGGAGTTTGAACTTCTACTCCAGATTGACGGACAAATTCTTTGACCCTCTGGCTCATATTACTAAAGGATGATATTTTTTTTAGTTATCGTCTGTATATGTCAAGTCATCGGTCACGATATCTAAACCGTAAATGATGGGTTGGTTTTTACACACCCGACCCTTGTACTTGACCGTCTCTACACGCACCTCGATCTCACGAGAGCTGAAAGGACCAGCATAGAAATCCTGATGAAACTTGTGACTGCCCAGATTATTCTCCTTACAATGCTGATTGAATTTCGTTACAAAATCTTTTTGTGGAACGAACAGATCATCACCGAGTACAACATATGTAGACTCCAAAAAGTTGGTTAGACTACTCGCGACCATCGCCACTTGCTTNTGAATCTGTTTGAAATACTTCGGAACGACGTTCCAGATATCCCGGTTNCTATACTTATTGGAATAGTCATGATAGGCACGAACACATTTCAACAAAATGATGGGCAATTCCATGTTGAGCTTCTCATCGAGTTGAGGATCCGCATCCTGAACCTGCTTACCAAAATTCCATGGGAGGATACGGCGGAGGACAGATCCTGAGTTATCTTTCCAATTGGGTACTTCGTTACCACCCAAAACACCCGGCACCTTCCATTCAATGGACACAGCCGTCTTGTTCTTCACGGCCACAGACACGTCTTCACCAGAAACGATCGACTGAAACTCGGCCTGTTCAAGTGCAAGATCACCCTTCACCTCGGGAGCGATGAACATGAAGGCATCTTTGATCGCAGAGAGACCGAACTTCTTCTCGATGTTGTTAGAAAGTGTGCCCACGTCTTCATTTTCGTAAAACTTTTTAAAAACCTTGGTGATGAGAGTAGACTTACCTGATCGAGCAATACCNTTGAAGAACGGAATGATCTGCCAACCATCGAGTTCACCAATATCGAAGCAGAGACGTCCACCCATCACATACGCCCAGTTACAGACTTCTTCTTCGAACTTCTGATACTTCAAAATCGAATCGAAGTAGGGTGTAGGAATTTTCGTCCAATCTTCAATGTGAGAGAAATCGTCGAATTGCTGATCAAAATACTTACAGGCGATGATACTCGCATCTAGGCAAGCGTACTTTTCACTCTTGTAAGGATAGAATCGACAGTCGTAAACACCTCTGTCAGGAATCCACTCCTTTCCAACAAAAACCCCGTTCTTGAAAGACCACACATGCCTCCTCTTCTTAATCTCAGGAAACTGAGCATCCTCACATTTTGAGATGTTGTCAATTACATCTCGAAAGATTGATCCCTTACTCGTGAAGTTCTTCCAATTCGTAAAGTTACTCTCCTTTTTCGGTAAGGAATATACAAACTCTTCAATTGTAAAGATTGGGTTCCACGCTCTGGTGCAATATCCATCAACAGTTTTGATCTCTTCACAACATTGTCCTTTGTATCTCCGGTAGCCAGCCTTGTACGCTTCTTTTAGGGCAAGCATCAGACATTTCTGAAACGGCGTCGCCTTCTCGACCTCTTCTTCATCCATTGTGGATGGATCTGTAAAAACACTCACCTGTGGAAGAGCTGTGGGAGCGACAGCCCGTTCATAAGAAATCTGATGACGTCGGACATTATCGAATCCATCTTCGATCTGCATGATGATATTATTGATACGTTTGTTCACAGTCAATTCTTCATCATTTCCAAACTCCTTCATGTGAGCCTGAACGTGGTTGTTCAGCTGAATAAGAAAATTGATCATGCGGTTTTTGATTCCACGAATCGCCATAATGTCAATTTGGTCAGGTTTCGGAATGTTGTCATCATTGAAATTATCTGGGTGAATAAATTGATGATAACCCAATTTGGTTGCTCGCTCCAAACAGACCGAATAATTTTCAGTATCATGGAGATACCACCTGAACTCAAAGTCTTCGATAATTCTTAATACTTGTTCTTCATTCATTGATTGGACGTTCCGTTTCTGAAGCTCGGTGAGTGCTTCATAAATATTAGGATCCCGATCAATGAAGTGAGTTTCTCTCATCTAGACTAATTACATATTTTATCTCTAAGCCGAATTCATTTTGCTGAGAATTTTAATTAGTATTCTGTTCTGTGTTTGAAGTTGGTTTGCGATATTGACGAGGGCGGAACACACTGTGTCACCATCATCAGTAGCCATGAGGGAGGTCATGAGTTCCGCGATATCCACACTCCCATCATCTTCGAACTCTTCATTGGGTTCCTCATCGGTCGCAGAGAGTTCATCATCGGTAACAATTTCACCCTCCTCAATTTCAATCTCATTTTCATCAGGCTGTGTCGACATTTAATTTGGGCTGAGAATTTTTGGGGTTTGGAAATGCGCGTTCAGCCAAAATTATTTTCTCTGCTTATAGTACAACAACTCTCAAAATGGCCGGTGGTCTCATGCAACTCGTAGCGTACGGCGCCCAGGACGTTTACCTTACCGGTAACCCTGAGGTGACCTTCTTCCAGGCGAAATACAAGCGCCACACCAACTTCGCGATGGAGAACATCGAGCAGACCGTCAACGGTACTGCCGCCAACTCCGGCCGCGTCTCCGTCA
>PABN01000070.1 GCA_002699555.1 Dehalococcoidia bacterium | reverse complement strand
CCCACACATAGCAGCAGGAATTCTTATGGAACCTCCACCGTCACTTGCGTTAGCAGCAGGCAGAAAACCTGCTGCTACAGCAGCAGCAGAACCACCAGATGAGCCTCCAGGACCGTGATCAAGATTCCATGGATTTTTGGTAGGACCATGAGATAAAGGTTCGGTAGTTGCAACCGCTCCCATCTCAGGGGTGTTAGTTCTGCCGACGATTATGAAACCAGCTTCTTTGTATCTAGTAACAAGATCGCTGTCGGTTTTAGCGATGTAGTTTGCATCGCGCATTCCTTTAACTCCTGCATGATGAGGCTCTCCATTTTCTTCTGCCCAAAGATCCTTGATTAGCATAGGAACTCCTCTAAAAGGTCCATCTGGAAGTTCAGGTGATGCAGCTAGTTCTAAAGCTTTTTCAAATTGTCGATGGATTACTGAATTCAAGTCTTTATCTAAACGCTCTATTCTTTCAATAGTCATCGAAACAGCTTCGACTGGAGAAAGTTCTTTATCTCTAATCATTTTTGCTAAAGAAACTGCGTCCACGAGAGACAGTTCGTCGTTAGTGTCTTTTTTCGAAGGTGGTTCACTCATAAGAAAGAAACTAGTGCCTAAAAATCATTTAGTCATTTTCAGAACGCTCAAGATAGTTATAAACGGTAAAACGACTAACTTCTAAAGCTTCTGCAACGCTTTCAACAGATTTCCTTAAATTAAATGCTCCCCATTCACTGAGTAAAGCTACAGCTCGTTGTTTTTGGATTCTGTCCATATCTTTAACTTTCAAATTCATTTCGACCTCAACAGCAGCTAAAAGACGAGTTAAAGCTCCATTTAGATTGTGTCGGCGCACGCCACCAATAACTTCACCTTCCCATATAAGAGGTAAGTCTGACTCAGCGATTTCGTCTTTATCTAGAATTTGAATTCCAAGGACATCCGCTAACGGTAAGAGAGCCTCTAATAAAGGGTGTTTTAACATGTCCACAAGATTAAAGATACAGGTATCAAACGCGTTGACAAAATGTTGAAGTTCAGGCACCCTTAATAGATGGGGGTAATTATCGCTAAGTCACTTAATGAAGCATGTGTCGTATTGGCAGAAAACCCTGCAACAACAGTACTTGCAGGGGGCACTGACCTTATGGTGCAAGCAAATAGAGGCATGCAGTCCATGGATAGCGTCTTAGATCTAAGCCGGATACTTGAATTAAAAGAATGGACTTTGAAAGACAGCGAGATTGTTTTAGGAGCAGGTATTTCATATACAGATCTAGCAGAGCCGCAAATAGCGACAGTTGTTCCTGCTCTGGCGCAAGCAGCAAGAACTGTGGGTTCTCCACAAATCCGCAACGCGGGTACCTTGGGAGGGAACTTAGCCACCGCATCACCCGCTGGGGATACAATCCCCGTACTAGTAGCAATGGATGCAGTGCTGCAATTGAAGTCTTCATCAGGAAATCGTGAAGTTGCAATCACAGATTTCATAACTGGAGTGAAATCAAATGCACTACAAGCAGGAGAAATTATTCAATCAATCACAATGCCCGTATTCCAAGGGCCACAGGAATTTTTAAAAGTAGGCACACGAAACGCAATGGTCATCTCAGTCGTTTCACTGGCATTAGTAACTGATTATTTAGGAAGAAAGTTGAGAGTAGGTGTTGGCTCCGTATCACCTGTACCGTTCCGAGCTACTGAAGCAGAAGAATTTATTTCGCAAGAATTTGATTGGGAGAAAAACAGTAGTCTTTCGGAAAAAGTGATAAATAAATTCTCCGACATGGTAGCTGACTCAACTAAACCCATAGATGACCATAGAGGAACTGCAGATTACAGAAAACATGCGGTAGGGATCTTAGCTAAAAGAGCCCTAGAGAGAGTTTGCGCGAACGGGGAGTCATGACTTCTGAAATTTACACACTTACGGTAAATGGAAATGATTATCAAATCCTTGACGGGCATCCATCTGAAAGCCTTCTATGGGTTTTGCGAGAAAGGCTGGAACTTTCCGGATCGAAAAATGCTTGTGAGGAAGGGGAGTGCGGATCTTGCACAGTTCTTCTTGATGGAGAAATCGTTTGCAGTTGTCTAGTTCTTGCTGCATCTGCTGTTGGGCGCGAGATTGTAACAATCGAAGGTTTGGGGTCAGGCAATGAAATTTCAGATGTTCAGCAAGCTTTTGTTGACGCTGGAGCGGTTCAATGTGGATTTTGCACACCAGGACTACTAGTTGCCATAGACCAGCTATTGAATACGAATCCTGATCCAGATGATCTGACAGTCAGGGAAGCAATCAGTGGGAATCTTTGCAGGTGTACGGGATATGGAAGAATCCTTGAAGCTGTTCGAATAGCAAGCAATAGCCGAACAGTCCAAAATGAAGAGGAAAAAGGCAAATGAGCCGAGTTCAAACTTCAGATACAGTCACGAAAGGACCTCGAATAGGTGAAAGTGCTCTTCGACCTGATGGGATTCCAAAAGTCAAAGGAGAATTTGTATTTTCTAATGACTTACGTCATCCACAGATGCTTTGGGGAGGAACTCTTCGCTCTCCACATCCGGCCGCAAGAATAGTTTCAATCAATACAGCACCCGCTCTAAAAATGACAGGAGTGCATGCTGTCCTAAGCAGCGAAGATACAGAAGGTATGCCATTGTATGGGCTTGAACATCCCGATCAGCCTGTTCTAGCTGATGGAGTCGTGAGATATCAGGGTGAACCTGTAGCGATAGTTGCAGCTGACCATCCTGAAAATGTAAGACTCGCTTTGGAAGCAATAGAGGTTGAATATGAGTTAATTGAACCTCTTTCGGACTCAAAATTGGCTCAAGAAGCTAAAGCGATACATCCTGATGGCAATCTTTTTAGGAAAATAGATCTCATATATGGAAACAGTCAGGAAGACGGAGAAATTATTGTTGAAGGAACGTACGAAGTTGGGATGCAAGATCAAGCACCATTAGGAACAGAGTCCGGAATGGCAATTCCATCAGAAGATGGGGGAGTTGATCTGTTTGTATCCACCCAGTGGTTACATGCTGATAGAGACCAAGTCGCCGCATGTTTAAATCTTCCTTCAGAAAAAGTAAGACTCACGTTGGCAGGTGTGGGGGGAGCATTCGGAGCTAGGGAAGACATAAGTCTTCATATACATCTGTGCCTATTAGCCCTAAGAACAGGAAAGCCTGTAAAGATGTCATACTCTCGAACCGAAAGCTTTCATGGCCATGTGCATCGCCATCCAGCTCAGATGTGGTACAGGCATCATGCTAAGTCTGATGGAACCCTGACACGAATTGAAGCAAGACTGCTTTTAGACGGAGGAGCATATGCTTCAACCAGTAGCGCCGTGTTAGCGAATGCTGCTTGTTTTGCAGCGGGCCCGTATCGGGTGCCGAGCGTTCAAATTCACGGAGCGGTAGTCAGAACAAACAATCCTCCGTGCGGAGCAATGAGAGGATTCGGATGTGTGCAAGTTTGCTTTGCTCATGAAGCACAGATGGACAAGCTGGCGATTGCACTAGGCATGGATCCTGTCGAATTGCGCTTAAAGAATGCTCTCAAATCGGGAGATCAAATAATAACTGGACAAACTATCACTGGTACAGCTCCAGTAGCTGAAGTAATAGAGACATGCGCTCAACATCCAACTTCTGTAGGCGCAGCATCAGAACAAATGGAATTACCAGGAGGCGCAGGAAGAACTGCTGATCCAAAAAATATTGTAAGAGGAGAAGCGATTGCCGTTGGATTCAAAAATCTAATGTTTTCAGAAGGGTTTGATGATTTCAGCACGGCATCCTGTCAACTTTTAGACGGCGTTGCAACGATCACATGTGCATGTGCAGAGGTGGGGCAAGGTTTCGTGACTTTGGCTCAACAAATAGCTAGGGAAATTTTAGGTGTTGAAGAAGTAATTTTGGCCCCTGCCTCAACGAGTAACGTAGGTTCAGCAGGATCAACTTCAGCAAGTAGACAAACTTGGATGTCAGGTGGAGCAGTAAAGAGCGCGTGTGAGGAAGTGCGTATCAGACTTCTGTCTCGTATCGCAGAATCCCATGACTTAGATGTTGAATCTTTAGTAATAGTAGATGGAGGTATAGCCTCCTTATCAAGTAACTTTTCTATCAGCCTGAAAGAAGCCACTATTGAATCGATAGAAGTAGAAGAAACTTATCGGCATATGCCAACCCATCCTCTAGATGAAAATGGCCAAGGAGATGCTCATGTTTCCTTCGCCTTTTCAGCTCATAGAGCGGTAGTGGACGTAGATCAGGAACTTGGATTAATCAAAGTAGTAGAATTGATCACTTCACAAGACGTAGGTAGAGTCCTAAACCCACTTCAGCTTCAAGGGCAGTTGGAAGGTGGTGCTGCACAAGGTCTTGGCTTAGCTGTGCTTGAGGAAATCAATGTCGTAGATGGTCGAATTCTCAACCCTTCATTTACTGATTATTTGTTGCCTACCGCTCTAGATATGCCACCAGTAGAAATAGCAGCTTTGATAGAGCAACCTGAACCCAATGCTCCTTTTGGGGCAAAAGGAGTTGGAGAACCGCCAGCTATCTCGTCGACAGCTGCTGTTGCTTCAGCAGTCAGAAACGCTACTGGCTTAGACCTACAAAGAGTTCCGATCAGGCCTACAGATATTGTTTTTTCTGAAAAGAGCGAGAATGACTGAAAATCTTCGAATAAATGGTGAACGCCTCTTAACTCGCATTGAAGAACTTGCTTCAATAGGAGCCATAGATGGTGGTGGATCTTGCCGTCTCGCTCTAACGGACGAAGATCGAGCGGGCCGCGATCTTGTAGTTACATGGATGAAGGACTTAGGCCTTGATGTAAGTATTGACTCAATCGGAAATGTGGTAGCAGTTAGAGCTGGAAAAAATGACGGACCGGCAACTATGACAGGAAGTCATATTGACACAGTCAAAACAGGAGGTCGATATGACGGAAATTTAGGAGTGCTTGCAGGTTTAGAGATAATCGAGTCTCTCTCTGAAAACAATATTCAAACTCAACATCCAGTTGCAGTTGCATTTTTTACCGATGAAGAAGGATCGAGATTTGCACCAGACATGCTTGGAAGTCTCGTTTACGTAGGTGGGATGACACTCGAGGAAGCTTTAGACATAAAAGGTGTAGATGGTGCCAAAGTAGGAGACGAGTTAGATCGCATTGGCTACAGAGGTACTTCTCCATGCCCTGGCCCCTCACCGAGAGCTTTTGTTGAATTGCATATAGAACAGGGTCCTGTTTTGGAAGTAGAAGGTATAACAATTGGAGCGGTAACAGGAGTTCAAGGTATTTCATGGACAGAGCTGACAATCACAGGTGAATCTAATCATGCAGGAACCACTCCAATGGCACTTCGTCATGATTCAGGTTTCGCAGCAGCATCCATTTCAACTTATGTACGAGAGTTATCGATAGAAATGGGAGGGAGTCAGGTAGCTACAGTTGGCAGATTGGAACTCAATCCTAATTTAGTCAATGTGGTTGCAGGGTCAGCTGTTTTAACTGTTGATCTAAGAAACACGGTCGAAGAACGTTTGTTAGAAGCTGAAAGTAAACTTTCTGATTTCATTTCAGAATTAAGTTTGAGCGAAGGCTTGAAAATTGAAAAAAGACAATTAGCTAGATTTGAACCTGTCGAATTCAATCAAGAAGTTGTAAACACCGTAGAAAATGTAGCTTCCCGAATGGGACATCCAGTTATGCAACTTCCATCTGGTGCAGGACATGATGCTCAAATGATGGCAAGGGTTTGTCCAACAGGGATGGTATTTGTTCCAAGTCATAAAGGTATAAGCCATAATCCTGCGGAACATACAGACCCTGACGACCTTATTGCAGGTTGTGATGTTTTATTCCAGACGATTCTTGAATTAGATATGACTGATTTTGAAGGGGTAGAGAATAAATGACACGGGTTTTAAAAATAGGTGCAGCGCAGCTCGGGCCTATACAGAGAGATCACAATAGAAAAGAAGTAGTTGAAAGGCTTATAGCTCTTCTCAACAAGGGAGCGGTGGAATCTTGTGACCTTGTGGTTTTCCCAGAGTTAGCTCTCACGACCTTTTTCCCAAGATGGTGGTCAGAAAATATAGCTGAATTCGACCATTTTTTTGAAACCGAAATGCCAAGTAGGGAAGTTCAACCACTATTTGACGAAGCAAAGAAATTAAGGATTGGGTTTCATTTAGGTTATGCAGAAATGACACCTGATGGTCACCGTTATAACACCTCAATTCTTGTTTCCAAAAATGGAGAGGTGCTTGGCAAATACCGAAAGGTGCATCTTCCGGGCCACGAAGAGCACGAGCCATGGAGAACTTTTCAACATCTAGAACGCTACTATTTCGAACCCGGAAATGAATTTAAGGTATTTGGAGCTTTTGATGGCGTCGTAGGTATGGCTATTTGCAATGACAGAAGATGGTCAGAAACTTACAGAGTACTGGGCTTGCAAGGTTGCGAGCTCGCGCTCATTGGGTACAACACACCAGTTCATTATCCGCCTGATCCGAGCCAAGATGCTTTAGCGGGTTTCCATAACCATTTAGTCATGCAATCTGGTGCTTATCAGAATGGGATGTGGGTAGTAGGAGTAGCTAAAGCTGGCAATGAAGAAGGGTGTGACCTTCTAGGAGAGAGTTCGATAATAGCCCCATCTGGAGAAATCGTTGCCCAGTGTTCAACGGTAGAAGATGAATTGGTATCAGCAGTCGCCGATTTAGATATGTGTGCAAATTATAAGGACACTCTTTTCGATTTTGATCGTTACAGGAGGCCAGAAGTGTATAAAGCGATCACATCACAAGTTGGCATTGAAATACCTGAAGGAATTGAAGTTGGAAATCAAGAAGATGGACACCTTGAGGATTAGTTGATATGACAACCTTTGAACTAAACGGTGTCAGCGTTGAGACTGAAACGTCACACCAGCATCTTTTAGCTGCGATACGGGATGAGTTTGGGCTTATTTCACCAAAAGATGGTTGTTCTCCGTCAGGCCAGTGTGGTTGTTGCACAGTTTTAATCGATGGTAAGGCGCGAGTTGCTTGCCAGATATCAATGGAAAAAATAGAAGGCACAAAAATTTTAACATTAGAAGGTTTTGACCCTGAAGAACGTGAGTTCTTTGCACAGACTTTCGCAGCGCACGGAGCCCTTCAATGTGGGTTTTGCACCCCAGGTATTTTGGTTAGAGCTAAGGCATTGATTGATCGTAAAGGGAATGCACTAACTCGTGAAGAGTCATCTAGGCACCTGGGAGCGCATCTTTGCAGGTGCACAGGTTACACCAAAATTTTAGATGCAGTCGAAGCTCTAGCTACTGGTGAAACACCTGTAAAAATTCAAACTGGAGGTGTCGGTACTTCAGGAAGCCGTTATGAAGCTGAGGCATTAACTTTAGGAGACAGACCATTTATTGACGATATTACACCTAGTGGTTTACTTCATGGGGCCGTCAGGTTGTCTGACCATGCAAGAGCAGAAGTTATAAAAATAAATATAGAAGTTGCGGAGGAGTTGGAAGGGGTTGAGAAGATAATCACAGCCTCTGATGTACCAGGAGAGTTGAGAGTCGGTTTAATACATCAAGATTGGCCAATATTCATTCCCGAAGGAGGGAAAACCTCTTACTTGGGAGATGTTTTGGCTTTAGTAGTTGCAAAAGATAGAGAGACAGCGCGCAAAGCAGCTGAATTAATTGATATTGAATACAGAGTTTTAAAACCATTTAGCGATCCTGTAGAAGCGGTTAGTTCTAACGAAAACGCCGTTTGGGGTTTAGAAGGCAATGTTTTGTCAGAGTCAAGTTATGAACGGGGTGATACTGAAAAAGCTCTTCAGGGATCAAAACACATAGTTGAAGAAATATTCCAGACCCAGAGAGTTGAACAGGCTTTTCTTGAGCCTGAATCAACACTTGCGATACCTAATGAAGAAGGACTGTATGTGTATTCAGGCGGTCAGGGAGTCTGGGATGACCGAAATCAGATAGCAAAAGTGCTTGGAGTTGAAACCAGTACGGTAACGGTTGAACTTGTCTCCAATGGTGGCGCATTTGGCGGAAAAGAAGACATGTCAAATCAGGCGCAGACTGCTCTAGCTGCACACCTAATAGGAAAACCGGTACGTTGCACTTTAAGCCGTGAAGAATCGTTACTCATGCACGCTAAGCGTCATCCAATTCAAATGAAATTTAAAGCAGGTTGCGACGAGGATGGTCTACTTACCGGGTTATGGGTTCGAATGATTGGTGATTCGGGTCCATATGCCTCAGTGGGCATGAAGGTATTGGAAAGAGCTGCAGGTCATGCAAGTGGCCCGTATGTGGTTCCTGCAATTGATGTTCGTTCAATTGCAGTAAGAACAAATAATCCAGTAGGAGGGGCTTTTCGAGGGTTTGGCGCTAACCAAGCTCAGTTTGCAATGGAAGGAGTAATGGACCGACTAGCTGAGAAAGTCGGGATAAGTGGCTGGGAGATTAGAAAACGTAATGTTGTTCAACCTGGGTCGATCTGGGGACCTGGGCAGATTATGGATGAAGGCAGCAGGGGCGCTAGTTCCTGTTTGGAGGCAATTAAAGAATCATATGATCAGGCAATCAAAGATGGCAAAGTAGTCGGTTTAGGATTAGGTCTAAAAAATTCGGGTCTTGGAAACGGTGCAAAGGAGATAGCGAAGGCGATAGTGAGATTCCGTAAAGACGGGAAAGTGGAGGTAAGACACTGTTGGACTGAAATGGGACAAGGAGTTCATACAGTCGCTTTGCAAGTAGCTGTCGAAGAGTTAGGTATCGACCCTTCTCTGGTGGAGGTAATCGTCGATACGAGTCGAGAAATGAATGTTGGTCAAACGACTGGTAGTCGAGGAACATTAATGGGGGCAGGCTCAGTTGCGGATGCCTGCAGAATTGCTCTGGCTGATGGATGTAAACTTGAAGTTGATTATCAGGGAGAGTATCGGGTTGATTGGACTAATTCCATTTCAGATGACGTGGAAAATCCTCTGATACATTCAACCTTTGGATACGCGGCACAACTTGTAGTAATGGGTGAAGAAAAAGAGAAAGTTGAATATGTAGTGGCTGCTCATGATGTCGGCAGGGCAGTAAATCCAGTTTTGTGTGAAGGGCAAATTGAAGGATCCATTCATATGGGATTGGGTTATGCACTTTCAGAAGGTTTTCCGACAGATAAAGACGCTAAACCTTTGAATACGACACTGAAGAGTCTTGGCATTTTAAGACCTAAAGACATGCCGCCAGTTGAAGTAATTTTGGTCGAAGAACCACAACCTGATTCACCTTACGGGATAAAAGGGGTGGGGGAAATAGGACTGGTGCCTACCGCAGGAGCGGTAGCTGCAGCTTTACACGGTCAAGATGGAATTTGGCGGAATAGTTTGCCAATGGCTTCAGATGTTCAACAGGAAAACTGGCCAGAATGGGATTGTGATGACTGACGATTTTATTGGGTCGAATGAGACTCATGGACTTGTATGTGCTCACCATCACCTTTATTCAACGTTGGCTAGAGGAATGCCAGCACCGCAGAGTCAGCCTGACAATTTTGAAGAAATATTAAAGATGGTCTGGTGGCGTCTCGATAGGGCTCTTGACCTTGAATCCATTAAATGGTCTGCGATGCTTGGAGCCCTCGAAGCAGTAGAACGCGGCTGTACAGCGATTGTCGACCATCACGAATCACCTGAAGCAATTGAAGGCTCTTTGAGCGTAATAGCTGATGCGTGTGAAACTGTAGGAATAAGAGTCTTATGTTCCTACGGGGTAACGGATAGGAATGGATCTGATGGAGCGAAAAAAGGTTTGGATGAAAACAGACGCTTTTTAGAAGAAGGTGGACGCGGAATGGTCGGTTTACATGCATCTTTTACATGTGAAGATGAGACCATAGAATCGGCTGTTGAAATCGCTGAAAGTTTTGGCGTGGGTGTCCACGTGCATGTAGCGGAGGGAGCAATTGATTCAAGTGCCGTTTCAAGATTAAAGGGTTATTCAAAAGACAATTGGCTTATTATTCATGGGGTACATCTTGAAGACAACCATGGACTTAAAGGTACTTTGGTTCATAACCCAAGATCGAATATGAACAATTCTGTTGGTTATGCCAATCCTGTGAGGTTTAACAACGAAATTGCATTAGGCACTGATGGGATCGGTGCTGACATGCTTGAAGAATTTCGCCTTGCTTATGCGCGCCACCGCGAATCTGATGTAGCAGCTTCCCCAGAGACGGCCTGGGAATGGTTGACAAATGGATACCGTATTTTTCCTGAAGCATTGAATGACCGAGTTGTTTGGAATTATCCAAATATGGACCCGTGGGAACTTGCATTCTCTACAGGGGTAAACCCAATAGAGGTTATGGTTGAACAGGAGACCATTTGGGCAAACGGGACTTCAACTCGTGTAGACGTTGAAGAAGTTAGAGCGAAATCTGCTGAACAGGCAAAAAAGGTTCACGCAAAATTAGCTGAAATTGTTTGAAGTCTAGGTTTAACAAATAGGAGAAAAAAAATGACTCGATTAGCAATTTACTTACAAGATGCTCATTCGATAAGCGAAGCAATCGAATACACACAGTATGCAGAGTCGAATGGGTTTGAAGCGGTATGGCAAGCTGATTCACGTCTTGTTCGTGACGCAGTCGTTCCGATGGCAGCATTTGCTGCTAAGACTGAAAAGATCAAAATAGGGTCTGGAGTGGTCGACTGTTGGACCCGCAATCCTGCACGCCTAGCTTCGACTTTTTCGACTTTAGATGACTTGGCACCAGGTCGAATTATTCTTGGTATTGGAGCATGGTGGGACCCTTTGGCTTCAAAAGTGGGGATAGAGCGCAAAAAGCCCTTAGGGGTAATGAGAGAAGTGGTCACTGCGGTGCGAGCATTGTTAGCCGATGAAACTGTCAGTTTCTCAGGTGATTTTGTTCAACTTGATGGTGTAGAGCTCGATTATGTATACCAGGAAAGACGACCAAAAGAGGTGCCAATATACATAGGTGCAACTGGAATGAAAATGATGGAGTTGACTGGCGAGATAGCAGATGGTGTTGTTCTAAATTATTTAGTTTCACCCGAATACAACAAAAGGGCTATGGAGCACCTAGAGATAGGGGCGTCAAAAGCTGGCCGCAGTATTGATGAAATTGATCGCCCTCAACTTGTTGTTTGTTCTCTAGCTGAAGATCGGAAAGAAGCCTTAGATGGGGCACGACTTATGGTCACTCAATATTTAGGCCAGCAGCCCCACATTATGAAAGCTTCTGGAGTGCCTGAAGAGCTTTTGGATGAGATTGGTCAAGTTTTGACATGGCCAGCAACGCATGAACAGGTAGAAGCAGCGTCAAAGCTAGTTCCTGATGAAGTAGTTCAGATGATTTGTGCTGCTGGAACTCCTGATGAAGTGAGAGAAAAAGTAGCTCAATATATGAAAGATGGATGCACATGTCCGATTCTCTACCCACTAGGTCCTGATGTCAGGTTAATGATTGATACTTTTAGCGGTTGGTCACCATGAGCCAACGTTTGGTTATCAGAGGACTTAGATATCCAGGTGACATTGCCTTAGAAGATGGTGTCATAAAACAAGTCGGTTCCGTCGAACCAAAAGACGGAGACCGGGTGCTTCTTTGTGAAGGAGATATAGCAACTCCTGGTCTGATAAACACCCATCATCATCTTTACCAATGGATGACTAGAGGTCAGGCAGTTGGTTGCAACCTGTTTGATTGGTTAGTTCATTTATATCCAGTCTGGGGGAAACTTTCAGTTGAAGATGTGCATGCGGCTGCTTTAGTAGGTCTTGGTGAACTTGCATCAACTGGTTGCACGACAGCATTTGACCATCATTACTTAGTTCCTAACGGAGATGATTCGGTATTTGATGCAATTGTTGAAGCGGCTAAACAAGTTGGAATCCGACTGCATTTGTCTAGAGGTTCAATGGATCTTGGTGAGAGTAAAGGTGGATTACCGCCAGATCATGTTGTAGAAGACCGAGAAGCGATTCTTTCATCGACAGAGTCGATAATTGCAAAGCATCATGATGCTGAGATGATCCATGTGGTTGTTGCTCCATGTAGTCCTTTTTCAGTAACAACCGAGTTGATGGTTGACTCGGCTGAACTCGCTAGAAAACACGGAGTTCGACTTCATACACACCTTTGTGAAACTTTAGAAGAACAAGAATATTGCTTGGCTAACTTTGGACGAAGACCGGTCGAAATGTTAGATGAGTGGGGTTGGGTGGATAGTGATGTTTGGCTGGCTCATGGTATTCACATAGATCATGATGAAATGGGGCGACTCGGAGGAGCCGGCACAGGAATTGCACATTGCCCGTCTTCGAATGCACGTTTAGCTGCTGGAATGTGTCCTGTGACTGACCTTCTAGAAGCTGGTTGCCCAATTGGGCTTGGAGTTGATGGGGTGGCATCAAATGAGATTGGTGGCTTATTCCCAGAACTTAGACAGGCACTCTTCACAGCACGTCAAAGAGAAATGAAGCCCGATGCTCTTATGCCGCATGAAGTGGTTGAAATGGCAACCAAAGGTGGAGCAAGATGTTTAGGACTAGAAGATTTAGGAACTTTTGAAGTAGGTCACAAGGCAGATATTGCTATTTGGCCCGGAGCGGATCTAGGCGACATACCGGATCCTCTTACAGGTCTTGTGATGGGTCCTGATCGAAGAGTTAGACACCTTTTTATAGGAGGTAGTCAAATTATTGAAGAAACGGAACTTAAAAACGTTGACATGAATTCAGCTCATTTAGCGTTAGCTAATCGAGCAAAAAGGCTTTTCGATAGTTAATACTGAATTCAGGTATAAAACTAGTTAAAA
The DNA here is from genome assembly GCA_002699555.1 of Dehalococcoidia bacterium. Taxonomy (GTDB): domain Bacteria; phylum Actinomycetota; class Acidimicrobiia; order Acidimicrobiales; family MedAcidi-G1; genus MedAcidi-G1. The sequence goes on along the minus strand of PABN01000070.1, from coordinate 8,234 downwards.
GGGCTTGAGACTCCAAATTTCGCTTTTTGACCAGTTAGTGAACCCCAGCGGCGCGTACCAAACTCAAAATGCCACCATTCAGGTTCGAAGACAATGAAATCGTGTGAGCGCATAGTCCAATACAAAAATCTACGAAAATCTCTAGCATGCCCAGGGGTTCCTTCCAAAAAGTTTGCTCCAGCTGCAGAAGTAATATCATCGAATCCCGACCCGGGTGTCAAAGGAATTTCATCGACAGTGAAAGTGAGATCAACTGCTCCACCAGTTAAATGAGGCGGAGGCATAATAGGGTCATCTGACGGTTCTGCGAACAGTCCTTCAGGTATTCCCGGGTCTTCACATGCAGCTTCAAAGAGTTCACTTTGTAAAGCCAGTGGTCTCCATGCGTCAAAAACTCCCAATCCCCACCTATCAGGGAGTTCTTCAGCTATGCAATAGAGTTTTTTAGCAACAGATTCACGAAGCCAAGAGCCTTCTAAAGCATTTTCCCAGCCAGCCTCCCAATAACAATTCAGAGTTTTAATACGAGGGTGCTTTAATGAAACAAGAGATTCCTCATTAGTTATTTCTAAAGCAGGTGCTTCAGGTTCCCACAATTTAGGCATGGCTTCAGATTCAGGANCGTNGATGTCGGCATTTTCAAAGAATTNCTGAACATCACTGGTTAGAACAGGCTCTCCGATCTTAGGCATATCAACCTCCAAGAACCTGAGCTGTTGTCTCAAGTAAAGAAATTCCACTATCAGGTTCAAATACAGGAATCATAAATTCGTCAAAACCATACATTTCGAAAAGCTCAGCAAGCTCATCAGTACATTCTTTTACACTTCCAGAGATAACAAAAGGTAAAACCCAATCATCAGATACATATTCAGCGGCAGCTTCAAGACCATCAGCAAGAGCACCTCGGATATTCGAAATATCTTTTTCAGAAATACCCAACTGCTCAAGCACTACCGCAGGTGAGTCCACCAGCCTGTATGTCATGTGTGGTCTAACAATTTCAAGAGATTCATCGTCAGTAACGATCATCGTTGAGTAGCAAATTTTCGGATCATTACCTTCACGTTCAGCCCCTGTTCGTATTTGGTTCACGTATTCACCAAGTGAAGGTTTGAAAATAAAATCCAACATCACTCCATCAGCAAAAGCACCGCCAAGATCAAGCATTTTAGGGCCACGCCCAGCCAACCATATCTCAATATCAGATCTTCCATAATCTAGTTTTGCTGACTTGAAAGAGAACCTTGGTCCCTGCAAATCAACTTTTTCACCCGCGAACAACTGTCTACAAGCAGAAATAGTTTGACGAACAGTCTCCAAGGGCTTATAACGCTGAATTCCAAGAGGGTCTAAAGTCAAACTCCCGCCCGCTCCTATTCCCAGAAAAGCACGCCCGTTAGACATTTCATCAAGGGAAGCTATAGCAGCAGCAGTCTGACCCGGATGACGTGTGTAAGAATTTGTAATACCAGGACCAACAATTAATGTTTTCGTGGATCGCAGAATCGCTGTCATGGTTACATACACATCTCGAGTCGCAAGCCCTTCGTCATATACCCAGCAACGTTCAAAACCCAATTCTTCAGATCTGATGGCTAAATCACGCATCGAGTCAACTGAAGCTTCCGGAATGAGGTTCACACTTCCTGAAATCATCTAAAAAATCTACCCTCCGTTGTGACTTGCAACTAGAGAAATTTCAACTTCTGAGTCAAAATTCTGAAGTTCTTCCACTAGCTGTTCAACAAGGTCTTGGTTTTCAGGTGAAACTTTCGTAATGGCTATAATAAAACGCATTTCAGGCTCTAAACCTTTTTTAGAGCCATTTGAATCAAGTAAAAGAACTGCGGCTCTTTTAGGTGTGAGTCTTTCATACGGAGAACAATTAACAACAGCTGCCACTCGTAAAGGTCTATGGCACTGATCTTCAATGACTCTATCTATGGCATCAGCACCTATGACTGCAATAACAGTTGTAACACCTAAAGGTAAAACAGGCTCGTAAGGCGCAGGAGCTTTAGCAGGGTGTCGTCTGGCACCATCTGCTTCAACGATCACTCTGACTGCTTTAGGCAACCAACTTTCCGGTAGTGAAGGGTCAACTCCGAAAGCTTTTTCGCCATCGACACGATCCCAGATAAGAAGAGGGGAGGTCTCATCTAAAGCGCTGGAAAGCTCTTTTTCGGAAGGTCTAATGAGCAAATTTGCCCCTCCAACCTGATCACTGCCCATTTTCGTAGTAGTAGTTAGAACTGTGCCTCTACCGTGAAACTCACCAAGAGCTGAAAGAAGAGTTGATTTACCTCCACCTCCGACCAGGGCAACTATCTCACCCTCTTTTATTTCTAAATTTTCGACAGCTTTACTAACCTCTAAAGATTCGATTTGCTTTTTCCTAACCATTCGATCACAGCTTCCGTTACACCATTTCCTACTGCTAGAGCCTTGTCAGAAACTTTTTTTACATCAACCTTCACACCTCTCGGGTCGATGTCTCCAATTTTCATACCAGCCTCTAACATTGTGCCGTCATTTATCAATCCACGAATGACTCCGCTAGTTCCAGCGAGTATGTGATCATCACCTACACAGCCGAGTACTTCATCTTTTTCGACCAGATCACCTATTTGTTTGACCCAGGAGATTTCTCCGTTAGAAGGAGAACGCAAGAGGCGTTCACTTGTAAGCCCTCCAACTTCACCAGGAATCCCAGTGTCTTCTTCAGCACAACCATCCCAAATGACTTTTCCCATATTAGGGCCACGCATAGTTTCAATAACTACATGACAGTCCCTGCCGGCAAAGAAACCAGGCCCAAGAGCAATAACTAGGGAAGCATCATCAATTTTCGTATCCATAGACTTTTTTTGCATCCTGGCATCGACAAGAACAGAAATTGGAAAAGTTGGAAGAGAGTCGCTAATAATAACGGGAACAACTTGAGTAGATGAAAGGTCATTGATAGTTGACAGGTCATCAACTCTTTCACCAGTGATTTCCTCTATTTCTATTTTCTTGTCAAGAATTGCTGATGAAAGTGAAACTCTTCTTCTTACCGCCAAAGGATTCTTTAAATCGCATACGACTACAGGCATTCCGATTCTTTTCAATTGGAGAGCGACACCAGTTCCTAGGTCACCACCTCCACGAATTAAACAGAGGAAATCAGAAAGCACAATTAGCTGTTACCAGCATTATCTTGTTCGATGATTTGAGACAGAATAGAAAGAGCGATTTCTTGAGGAGTTTCAGCACTCAAATCTAGACCGATTGGAGAAGTAACCCTAGATAGATCTTCTTCAGAAATGCCAGACGATTCAAGTGAAGAACGAGTTGTTTTCCATCGTTTTGAACTTCCCATCACTCCAATTGATTTTGCATCAGTGGAAAGAATATGAGGAAGATTTTGGATATCCAATTCAGCATTACGTGTAACAGCTACTACATGATCGCGATCTGTTAAATCGATCTGCTTTAGAACTTCTTCAATCGAACCGGTGAGAACAAGATCTGCTCCATCTACATTTTCAGCGATTTCTTCACGGTCGTCTGTAGCGACAACATGGTAACCCAACCAGCTGGCAAGTTCCGCTACAGCTCGTCCGACATGACCGCACCCTATGATCAGAATTTTAGAATTAGGCATATAAGTCTCCAAATGAATAGTAACCGTTCCACCACAAACACCTGGGTCTCCAGCAACAGGGTCAACTAGTTCATAGTTCAACAGAAGCGAGGTGCCGTCGTCCATACAGGCGCAAGCTTCCTTTATGACCCGTGCTTCCATCTCTCCACCACCTATAGTTCCAATCTGATGAGAGTCTGAAAGTACTAACATTTTTGCCCCAGAGTGGCGAGGTACGGATCGAGAAGTTTCTACAACTGTTGCAAGCACAACAGTATTTCCAGTCTCAACGAGACTATTAAGCTCTCTTAGTATTTGAGCTTCATCTGTGCCCTTGCTGAGATTTTTTTTACCCATTTTCGCTCCAAAGGCGTTTCGCTTGGATGTGAAGAGCTTCTCTTTGCTCTTCGAGATCAATCCCAAGAACCTCACCATTTTTTAATCTCCACTCTCCAGCAATCATGACTGAATCGACATGATGACCAGAGCGATGAAGAATTACTTGTTCGATTAGATTTTCTTTACTTGAAGGAGTTGGAAAGTTCGCGTTGACTAATTGAAGATCTGCTGTAAAACCCGATTTCAAAGCACCAATATTCTCTAGGCCTAGGGTTTTAGCTCCCGCGAGAGTGGCCATTTCAAAAACTTGTTCAGCCTTCATCGTTTGAGGATTTTGAAGGCGTGCTTTGTGGATCAGAAAAGCACCACGCATAACCTCAAACATGTCATTTATATACCCGTCACTTCCTAGGGAAATTGCTACGCCTTGTTCGAGCAGCTCAGGAATAGGCGCTATTCCACCTCCAACTTCACAGTTCGATAAGGGCATGTGAACACATCGTGTTCCAGCAGAGGAAATTAATTCGATTTCTCTTTCAGACAGATGAACACACTGTGAGGCTAGGAATCGCGAACCATTTATTCCAAGTTTTTCGTAATGTTCGAAGGTTCGGTGTCCGTAAGCCTTTTCACACCATTCTCCCTCGTAGACCCCTTCATTGCAGTGAGCATGAAACAGAACGTTGTTTTCCTCAGCGAGTTCGAATGCCTTTCTAAGAAAGTCATCGGAGCATGTGAATGTTGTATGAACGCTCATAAATCCAGCCACAAGATTTTCCGAATTATTTGTTTCGATTAAGCGAATGTTTTCATCAAGTCCTCTTTGAGCGATTTCGTGACCTGAGCGTTCATTGGCTTCAAAACTAAGTAAAGCTCTAAGTCCGCGACTTTCTATGATTTCCTTTTCAAGCAAGAGCGATTCAGGAAGTGATTTAGGCGCTTCTAAAACGTCACAAAAAGTTGTGGTTCCAGTTAATAACATCTCGCTACAAATCCAGTCAGTTGCAGCAGAAATCATTTTGTGATCAATCCTGTCTTCAACTAAAGGCCACCAAAATTTTTCCAGAAAAGACCAGAAGTCTGAAGGTGCAGATTCTAAAGGTATGCCATGTGCTAAAACTCCATACATGTGAACATGCCCATTAACGAAACCAGGCATTAATACTTGTCCTTCAGCTAAGACAACCTCATCCTCTGGAAACTTGGTTTCTAGTTCTTTGTTTGGCGCAACAGTATGAATTTTTCCATCGCATACACGCACACCCCAGTTTTCTTTAGGGGTTTCTGAAGATTCAGAAATCAACCAATCAGGTTGAATTACAAGACCGCCCTTTGAGGGCATTGCTAGTTTCCTTTAAGCGCTTGATGAACGCGCTCAGGTGTAAAAGGAAGTTCATCTATCCGCACTCCAGTAGCGTTAAGAATTGCGTTTCTTATAGCAGGAGCTACTCCATCTTTAGGTATTTCTGCAACTGCTTTTGCTCCAAAAGGCCCGCTGTCTTCCATTGTTTGTACTAAAAAAACTTCAGTTTTAGGCATTTCATCTGCTCTGTATATGCGATATGGGCCAAATGAAGGATTAACCATTGCTCCTTTGCCGTCGAGGACAATTTCCTCACAATGTGCGTATCCTAAGGCTTGAAGCATCCCACCTTCTACTTGGCCACTGGCTGTTACAGGATTAATTGCTACTCCACAGTCGACTGCCATAATCATTTTTGTTACTTCAATCTGACCTGTTTCTGTGTCAATTTCGATTTCAACAAATTGTGCTGCAAAAGGAGGAGGGCAATCAGGGGATACGTGTGATCCAGTTCCCATGATTTGTTCTTGTTCATTCAGGTGCAGAGAATCTAGAGCGATTTCTTCAAGGCTTACAGAACGACCATCAGGTGCCCAAGCTCGCTTATCACGCAATTCAATCGAACAAGGAATTTCTATATCCATTAGCATGGCAGCGCGCTCTTTGAGTCTTTTGCGGACAGCATCTGCAGCTTTTTTGGCTGCGGCACCTGAAATATAAGTTGTACTTGAAGCATAAGCACCAGTGTCAAAAGGTGTGACGTCTGTATCTGAGGAGTAAACCCTTATATCTTCTAGCGGTACACCAAGAACTTCTGCGGCTATTTGTCCAAGGACAGTGTCAGCCCCAGTGCCTAGATCTGTAGCACCGACAAGCATATTAAATGAACCATCGTCATTTAATTTTATGCTGCAGCCTCCCATATCGAGAAACGGGATCGATGTTCCGTGCATGCAGAACGCAAAGCCAAGCCCTCTTTTGATGTGCGGGCGGTCAGTTGGGTTTTTCCAAGATTCGTCATGTCTTCGATGCCATCCAATCGCACGACTTCCTTGTGCTACACACTCTTCGATTCCATTTGACATAACTTTCGGATATTCATCGAGTTCTTCCTCTGTTGTACCTTGTTCACCCAAGTGTGGAGCGATATTCATTTCGTCCCCAACTTTCACCCAGTTCTGCCTTCGGAATTCAATAGGGTCTATTCCCAAATCAAGTGCAATATCTTCCATATGGGCTTCTAAGCCGAAGAGAGCTTGAGGGGCGCCGTACCCTCTATATGCACCGGGTACAGGAATGTTTGTGTACATAACGTCACAATCGAAACGTTTGTTATCACAGTTGTATGAGGATAGACCTCTAAGTCCGGCAACTGTCTGAACGGTGTATCCATGGGTTCCATATGGCCCTGTATTTCCTACCAGCTTCAATTCTTGGGCAACAAGATTTCCTTCTGAGTCAACGCCAGTTCTATAGGTGAGTGTTTGTGGGTGTCGAGTCCTACTTGCATAGAACTCTTCAGCTCTGGTCAACTCGAGTTGGACTGGTTTTCTGGTAGCTATAGCTAAGTGGGCGACAATATCTTCAAGGAGCATTTCCTGTTTAGCGCCAAACCCACCACCAATTCTTGGTTTGATAATTCTGACATCTTTAATATCCATTCCGACTAATGGAGCAAGCATCCGACGGGTATGGAATGGGACTTGAGTTGCGGTTCTAACCACTAGACGTTCATCACTGTCAAGCCAAGCCGTTGAAATGTGAGGTTCTATAGGTGCAGGCTGAACTTGATGCACTCTGAAAGTTTGTTCGTAAGTATGAGCAGCATTTTTTAGAGCCGAATCAACATCGCCTCGTTCAGCAAATATTTGATGAACAAGATTTCGATCTCTATCAGCTATATCTACTGTGTCAACCTCATCATGAATGACCGGTGCATCAGGTTTGCCGGCTTCTAATTCATCGAAGACTGCGGGCAAGATCTCGTATTCAACCTTTATGAGACTGCAGGCTTCTTCAGCTATCTCTGGAGTGTCAGCTGCTACCGCAGCTACGCGATCACCTACATGCCTTACCTTGTTATCAAAACTGACTTGGTCGTGTGGTTTGGGGTTTGGATATGACTGACCGCCTGAAGCATATTTTATTCTGTTCACGTTTTTGTGGTGAATGACGGCATGAACCCCTGAGAGCGCAAGCGCTTCTGAATCATCTATTGAGATAATTCTTGCGTGAGCGTGTGGACTTCGAAGAACCTTTGCATGGAGTAAACCTCGAATGTCGAAATCGGCTGTAAAGGCTGGGTTGCCTTTTACAAGTCGAACTGCATCTACTTTGACTTCCGGTTGACCCACTACCGACGTCGAGGGGACTTCTGAAGATGGAATTAGTCTTGGAACAGCGTCCGAAGCTTCAGGCGGGAGATCATTTGGATCGACCGTCACAGGGTTGACCCCATCAGTCATAGGTTTAAGAATCAATGGCCTAAATGGTTCTGGTTCTTCCCCGCGAAGAACTGCTGCAGCTTGTTTGACTGCTGCTACAGGTTTAACGTATGCAGTTTCCCTATCAAGAATTCCTGAAAGCATGTCACGTATCTCAGTCTCAGTTGGATCAGGTGTTTCTCTCAATAGTTGAAGGGTGCCAAGAATCATCGCTCCTACTGAATAGCCAGACTGCATAGCGCCAGTTGCTGCAAAAGCAGCTTGAACAGGGTGGAGGGAAGAGTCTGTATTCAGAGATTCAAGCGTTACAACTGAATGTCCGTTTGCTTGAGCTGCAAGAATTACTTCGCTGCTAGCAAGCAGACCATCAAAAAGAACAGCTGAAGCTCCCGTTTCACCAGTTGAGGAACCAAAGCGAACACTGGCCATACCTTCACGTCTAAGAGCTGTTAATAGGGTTTCGTGGACCTCGCATTCGATAGCTGTTTTTTCACCGTTTAGTTCAATATTGATTTGCATT
>PABN01000069.1 GCA_002699555.1 Dehalococcoidia bacterium | reverse complement strand
CGGATGGCATATTGAATGCTCAGCAATGGCCATGTCTGAACTTGGCCCGACAATAGACCTTCACGGAGGTGGCGACGACCTGATCTTCCCGCATCATGAATGTGAAACAGCTCAAAGCGTTGCAGCAAACAACAGTCCTTTTGCCCGCCATTGGATGCACATCGGGATGGTCGCCTACGAGGGGGAGAAAATGTCGAAATCTTTAGGGAACCTAGTTTTCGTTCGTGACCTCAGAACCGGACATGACCCCAGAGCTATACGATTGGCTCTTTTATCCAATCATTACCGTGCAGGTTTCGAATGGTTTGATAGCGACATCGACAAAGGTGAAGCAATGTTGGAAAGAATGATCGAAGCAGCATCGTGTCCCTCCGGACCAGACTCTGAAACTCTTTTGACTCAAGTCAGAGAAGCAATAGATGACGACCTGAATCTTCCTAAAGCCTGCGAGATTATCGATGATTTCGCTGTGAAGACAATCGAAGGCTCCGGAAACGACTCTGACGCTAAAACGGCTTTAACTAAAGCAGCGGAACTTCTTGGTGTCGACTTGAACTCTGTTTAAGTTTTTGGGTCTGAATTTGTTTCTGGCAAATACTGCCTTCTCTTTTCGCGTATCCTTTTAGTTGTGTTGAAATTTACTGACAGCCTCACAGGAGAAAAAACCGACTTCACTCCCCGCGACCCGGGGAAAGTCTCGGTTTACTGGTGCGGCCCCACTGTCTACGACGCCCCTCATCTGGGTCACGCCCGCTCTACCATGGCTTTCGATGTTCTCGTCAGATATTTGAGATGGTCAGGCTATGAGGTTAAAGCAGTTTCCAACATCACCGACATTGACGACAAGATCATCGCACGTGCAGCTGAGGAAGGAACTTCTGAACCTGACCTGGCTGAAAGATTCGAAGAGATCTTCATAGCTGAAATGGACCGTTTGAACATAGCGCATCCCGATCTGCGACCGCGCGCCACCGAGTTTGTCGAGCGGATGGTTTCGGTCATAGCCGATTTGATTGAACGTGAAATGGCCTACACCACAGATGACGGCGTCTATTTCGATGTCGACAAACTTGCCGAATACGGTGCTTTGGTCAACCGAACTGTTGATGACCTCCGGGAAGGTGCTGGTGCGAGAGTTGACGTTGACGAAAGCAAAGACGACCCTCTCGATTTCGCGCTTTGGAAAGCCGCTAAACCTGGTGAACCAACTTGGGATTCACCCTGGGGTCCAGGACGCCCAGGCTGGCATATCGAATGTGTAGCCATGTCTCTAGACCTTTTAGGTGACGGTTTTGACATACACGGCGGTGGTGATGACCTGATTTTCCCTCATCATGAGAACGAAAGAGCTGAAGCTCTCGGCTGCGGACGCGAGTTTGCTAAATATTGGATTCACAACGGAATGGTCCAGGTCGACGGCGAGAAAATGTCTAAATCTCTGGGCAATTTCACGACTCTTGAAGCGATGTTAGACCACTGGGATCCGCGTGCGCTAAGGCTTCTCATTCTTCAAACCCATTACCGCCACACCATGGAGATAGGAGCAGACGCTCTCGATGGTGCTGTTTCAGCTCTTGACCGTCTCGATGCTTTCGCTGACCGTTTCAGGTCATCAAATCTGGGAGATTCTGAACCTGACGGTGATATTGTCGCGAAGTTCAACGAGGCAATGGATGACGATCTTGGAACTCCTGCAGCCACTGCAGTTATTTTCGACGCTGTCCGTGAAGCTAACCGCCACTTAGACGAAGACAACTCTGACGAAGCTGCACGTGCAGGTTTCGCAGTTGAGACTCTCGTAGACGTTCTTGGGTTGAAAATAGGTCGCGATCAAAGACCATCAGCTTCTGAGGATTCAGATTTAGACGATGACAAGATCGAAGGGTTAATAGCTGAACGTAATCAAGCTCGCGAAAGTGGAGATTACGCGAGAGCTGATGAGATACGAGACGACCTACTGGAAAGCGGAATAGTTCTCGAAGATTCAGCTCAAGGAACCACCTGGCACCGTTCCTGACAGTTTTCTAGTTTCTAGGAACGTCCGCCCAGGAAACATCCTTATCAACTCTCACATCGCCAGGAAGACCTAGAACTCTTTCCCCGAGGATGTTTCTCATAATCTCAGATGTGCCACCTTCAATAGTATTGGCACGAGACCTTAAAAATGAGTACCTAGTAAGATCACCTTCAGTTCGTAGACCTTCAGGTCGTTTACGGTCATACCCTGCTTCGTAGAGAAGACCTTCAGCTCCTGCAATTTCAACACATGTCTCATATATGCGCTGATTCATTTCCGCTGACATAAGTTTTCCAACTGAACCTTCTGGACCCGGGTTCCCTGATTTACTGGCTTCCCTAGCTCTCCAGTTGGTAAGCCTCAAAGCTTCAGCTTCCATCCAGAATCTGCTTACTTTGTCACGAAAAACTGACCTGGTTACTGGGTCAAGTGTTTCTTTCTTCTCTTCCCAGACTTGCATAAGATCGCGAATCGGACCCACTCCTTTTTTGGGAACACCACCACCAAGTGCCACACGTTCATTCATTAAGGTTGTTACAGCTGCACTCCAGCCTGCACCTACATCTCCAAAAACCCTGTCGTTAGGTATCCGAACATCATTGAAGAAAACTTCGTTGAACTCAGCTTCTCCTGTGATCTGATGCAAAGGTCTTACCTCCACACCAGGTGATTCCATATCAAGAAGGAAATACGTCATACCTTTATGTTTGGGTTGATCAGGATCTGTTCTCGCTACAAGCATCCCCCATTTGGAAACATGGGCGAGGGTTGTCCAAACTTTTTGTCCGTTAACTATCCATTCGTCACCATCTAAAACAGCACGAGATGATAATCCGGCAACATCAGATCCGGCACCTGGTTCACTGAAAAGCTGACACCAGATTTCCTCACCTGTGAACATAGGACGCAAAAGTCTTTCTTTTTGTTCATCGGAGGCATATGTGAGAACAACTGGAGCCCCCATACCGATACCAATAGGGTTGATAGCTAGATCATGGTAAGGCACACCGGCGCCTCGTAGTTCTGCATCAACGACCGTTTGCAGTTTCCGGCTCGTAAGGCCAAGACCTCCGAGGCCTTCTGGGAACTGCACGAAAGCTAATCCGTGGTCAAACTGGGCGCCGCGGAACTCGAACTGATCTACTTTGTCTGGTGGGACTTCTTCAACAAGCTTTTTTGCTAAATCTTTAATTTCAGCTTCAGTAATTTCGGCCACTGTTCCTCCATAAGTCTCGCAGAAAATAAATAACCGGCTTCAACCTACCAATGGGTTAAGGATTTGTGGCGTTATAACTAAGCAATCGGTTCCAAATCAATGGAATCAAAATCCATTTGATCACCATCTCGACGCTCTTCATCAACCTCCGAAGCGTCTCGTTGGTCCCAGTCTTCTTCGTCGAAAACACCTTGTTGACCTGTTGCATCATCTTCTGCGACAGACTCACTCTGAGGTAATGAAGGATGCTTACTTAAACCTGTGAAAGCACGAGCCAACAAGGGTGTTTTTTCCGGTGAAGGAGTTTGAATCGATTCTTCTACTTCCAAAGGATGCCGAGCCTCTCCGATAGGCCTCACAACCTCATCAGAGTTTTCCCGCTTAAACCCTGCAAGGACACCTTTTTTGCGACGTTTCGGACGATTTTCTGGATCTTCAGGGAATTGAACCAAATTCCCTTTATTACGTTCATCAATAAGTTGCCAGCCTTTTGGAGCTTTCAGACGTCCAACATGGACTTCACAAAGCACAACCTGACCTGGCCCTTCCACCTCTTCAAGATCACGAATTATAAAAGACGTGCCCTTGACATCCATTTCAACCAGGTAAACAGCTTTTCCTGAGCAAGCTGAACGCATACATAGGTACCGCATAGACTCAAAGTTAGTACCGCGGGAGACTCCTGTCGGGGACACTCTAAAGACTTCTTATAGTTCTAGGCTAAAATTATGTTAAATCAGGAAAACCATCCAAAGTTTTCTAACTCCTTTATTTTAGGAATCGATGCGGACGACACCCTTTGGGAAAATGAAGCATGGTTCTACAAGATCCAAGACCGCTTCTTTGAACTGATGTCATCTTGGAGCGAAGCACAGGAGACTAATGCTGTCCTACTGGAAAATGAAAGAATTTCAATCCCTCAATATGGCTATGGCGTTACAAGTTTTGTCAGATCAATGATTCTCACTGCAATTAAAATTTCAAATGGTGAAATAGGAACAAAAGAAATCACTCAGATTATTTCATGGGGAGACGAACTTATAAACGCTCCAGTTGACTTACTTCCAGATGTAGCAGAAACGCTAAGTGAACTATCTAATGACCACTATCTACTTTTAATAACAAAAGGAGATGTGCTTCATCAAAGAGCAAAAGTTGAAAATAGTGGACTCTCTGAATTCTTTTGGACTATCGAAGTTGTAGGAGAAAAAGACGCTGCTATATACGAGATGCTCTTAAATCGTTACGGAATTACCCCAGAGATGTTCGTAATGATTGGAAACTCAGTCAATTCTGACATTCTTCCAGTTTTGAACATAGGAGCAAAAGCCATCCATGTCCCCCATCACACAACATGGGAACTTGAAATTCCTGATCCAAAAGAATTGGAAAAAGTTGATTTCCCTATAGCTAAAAGCATCAGTGAAGTCCCAGGAATTCTCTCGGCTTGGAATGAATAGAACCCATGAACGAAAGGGAAAGTTCCCACTTGCCGTCTGGACTTTGGGCATCTAAACGAAAAAGGCTTTCTCAACGTTCTGACTATCCAAAGCTTGTTCTTTTTGCAGCACTTTTTGGAACCGCTACTAGCAGCTATCCAGTGACTGTTCTTTCAGCTTCTTTGCCTCGAGTGGCAAGAGATCTGGGTACATCCGATGACTCAGTTACCTGGGTTCTAGCGGCACCTTTACTGGCTTTTGCAATTATCACTCCTATTGCTGGAAAATTAGGAGATTTGCATGGACACCGACGCACCTATCTTGGAAGTTTTGCATTGGGTGGAATTTTGGCTCTATTAACTTCTTTGTCGTGGAATGTTGGCTCTCTAATTTTCATGCGGACTCTAGCGCAAGCGGCGACCGCTGCTGCAGGGCCTTCAGCTATGGCAATCATCCTTTCGGTTTACGGACGAAAAGAACGCTCAAAAGCATTAGGTCTTTGGATGGCTGTTGTGGCAGTATCTCCAGCTATTGGTGTTGTAACAGGNGGACCTTTAATCGAATGGCTGGGCTGGAGAACACTTTTTGTTGTTCAAGGAATGCTCGTAATANTCGCACTCCTGATAGGAGCCAGAACTCTTCCCGAAACCGACAAACAGCCTGATNTCAGTTTTGATATCCCAGGGGCTCTTACCCTCGGTATAGGAGTAGGAAGTCTTCTCATTGCGGTAAACAGGGGAATTGTTTGGGGTTGGACTCATCCAGTTGTGATTTCTGCAGCTCTCATCTCACCATTGGCACTTATAGCTTTTCGGACTGTTGAAAATCGAACAAAAATGCCTTTGCTGCCTCCAGAATTAATGGCCAAGCCAAACTTCACTATCCCAATCGCCGTCCAAGCCGTACTACAAGCCGCGTACATGGGAGCGATGATCATCGCTCCTTTCCTTTTAGAACGCCGTTGGGGTTTCAGACCAACTGTTATTGGTCTTCTTATGCTTCCCCGACCACTCTCTTTTGCCATCGCAGCGAGACTTGGTGGCACTCACGACTTAAACAAAGGAGCTAGACGTGTTTCAATAACTGGAAGCCTAGTTTTCGCTGCAGCAATGCTGATAGCTGGCATAGGAGCTCAACAAAAATGGTTAATAGTGTTCATTCTCGGAGCTGGATTAGCAGGTGCTGGCAGTGGATACATTCGAGCCACAATCGCAAACGCTGCAACTTCAGCTGCAGGAGATCAAGATCTTGGTGTCGCCGGAGGTTCTTTGAACATGCTTCAAATGGTCGGAGGGACTGTCGGAATAACTCTTGCAACAGCAATGTTAGGCACAAGCACTAGCGGTTCACGTTTTATGGCAATTCACTTGGCTGCAGGAATAACTGCACTACTTGCAGCATTCCTTGCAACCAAAATGAAAGAACCGTCTAACTAAATTAAAGTTTTTAGCCTTCAACCTCTGAAATGGTCACAGACTCTATGACTACGTCCTCTAAAGGCCTATCCTGTGCGCCTGTCGGGGAAGATTGAATTGCTTCAGCAACTTCCAATCCGTCTATTACCTGACCAAACAGTGAATAGCTCGGTGGGAGCTGCATTCCCGAAGGTCCCGTTATAACGAAAAACTGGCTTCCGTTAGTATTAGGGCCTGCATTTGCCATAGCTAGAGAACCCATCTGGTATTCACCGCTGTTAGGCAACTCATCTTCAAACCGATAACCAGGTCCACCCATTCCAGTGCCTTGTGGATCCCCACCTTGGATCACAAAATCTCTAATTACACGATGAAAAATTATTCCATCGTAGTAATGCCATCTTGCTAAGAAAACAAAATTGTTAACTGTCACCGGTGCACGTTTTGAATTAAGAGCAATTTTCATAGTTCCGGCTGTTGTGACCATCTCCGCAACGTAATTCAATTCCGGATCGATAACCATCGGAGGAGGAGCATCAAACTCGATTCGGCGCTCACTCGAACCATCTGGGTTTGGGACATTTTCATCCATTGTTATTCCTTTTTTAGGTTTTTTTAACTGTCTTAGACCCCGACGTTAAGCCTTAATTGCGAGGATCACACCCCTACGCGCGTGAATTGGTTAATTTGCGCGTATGGCGTTATTACCCATAGAGGGTGATGAAGGTGGGGATAGTTGGATAGACAGGGTAACCCTTGTCTGTAACCACTGCGAAGTCACCTGGCGAGGAATACCTCTGGAACCCTGTTGGCACTGCGGTTCGCCGGGTAAACAACCTTCAGGAATGACGCTGGTAAAGGACGAACCGATCTAAATCGTGTACTCCATTAATTGAACCCTCTTAGAACCACCCTCGGTGTCTTGTTCTCCTACAGGTATAAAACCGAATTTTTCATGAAATATTAGAGATCGATCATTTCGAGGTTTTATATTTACCTCTGCACACATAACGGGCTGATCTGATCCTGACGCTGCAAGTGCTTCATAAAAACGTCGCCCGTTTCCCTGACCCCAAGATGATTCGCCTACGACTACACGATCTACGTACAAGAAACTTTCATACCTGCTTGTGAACCAGTTGTAGTTGATGCTTTCATAATCAACACCAGGGCCTAACAAGCCAATTAGAAATCCTGTAATTTGTCTTTCTTCACCTATTCCGCTCTCTGAAACTAAAAACAGGTGAGATATTTCTGCGAACCATTCCAAATCTGAAGAAGTCAATTCATTAACTGCCGGCGCAGCCGCGTTATTAAGAGCGAGCACAGCTCCAAGATCATCTTCTACAAAACTTCTCAAAGTGTCAACTGACACATTGCCTCCTCAACTTTTTCCTAAATAGGAACGTATCCTGCAAGCATGACTATAAACAATTCAACAGCCGCAGCGCGTGTCACTAATGGGAGTAAAATTTACGGTTCAGATGAGACTGAGGTCCGCGCTCTAGACGATGTAACTGTCGAATTCGAAAAAGGTAAATTTACGGCGATTATGGGTCCTTCTGGATCGGGAAAATCGACCCTCATGCATTGTTCAGCCGGTCTTGACGATCTGACTTCAGGAACGGTTCATATTGGCGAAACGGAACTCGGAAGCCTTTCTGACAAAGATTTGACACTCCTAAGAAGAAACAAAGTTGGTTTCGTATTCCAGGCATTCAATCTTCTGCCAACTTTGACCGCAAAGGAAAATACGACTCTTCCCTTAGATCTTTCTGGGGCGAAACCTGATAGTGACTGGATGGATCAAGTTTTAGAAGCGGTAGGGATTGCCGACCGTTTAAAACATCGACCTGATGAGCTATCTGGTGGGCAACAACAACGAGTAGCTGTTGCGCGAGCTCTGGTTTCAAAACCTGAAATAGTTTTTGCTGATGAACCAACTGGAAACCTTGACTCTAAAACCGGCGACGAAGTACTCGACTTTCTTAGACGTGCGGTTGAAGAGCTTGATCAAACAATGGTAATGGTCACGCACGATGCGCAGGCAGCAGCACGTGCCCATAGAGTGCTTTTTTTAGGTGATGGAAAAATTGTAGACGAGATGACAGATCCAACTGCCGATCTGATCCTGGACAACATCAAGAACTTCTCTAACTAATTCATGTTTAGTCTTACTCTCCGAAATATTCGTGGCCGAAAACTCCGCTACGCACTAACAACTTTCGCTGTTGTCTTAGGAGTGGCTTTCATGTCCACATCTTTTGTGCTCACGGACAAGCTACGTAGTTCTTTTGATGAATTGTCCGTTGACATAATCGGAGATGTTGATTTTAATGTTCGTGCTTCCATTCAGGATGGAGAAAGATTTAACCGACTTCCAGTTCCAGAGGAATTACTTGAAGTAGTCACAGATGACATACCAGGAGTTGATGCTGTCAGTGGCCAGATTATGGCTTGGAATGTTATTCCGATAGTAACTGACGATGAGGGTAACCCTAAAGCAACCTCAACTCGTGGTGCTCCCCAATTTGGAATGAACTACTTCACTGATTCAGGCCCTTTACAAGAGTTTTTTGTTTACGAAGGAAGACCTCCAGAATGGACTGGAGATATAAATGATTCTGCGACTATAGGTGAATTCATTGTCGATAAGAAAACTGCTGAAGATTTTGATTTCGAGGTCGGTGAAATATATAAAGTAAGCGGCCCGTTAGGAAACCGTCTTTTCACTCTCACCGGTATTGCCAACTGGAGATCACCTACAGAGAATAAAAACTTTGGAGCAACTCTTGCTGCTTTCGAAGAACGTACTTCACATACTTTTCTCGACTATGAGGGAACTTACGACTACCTAAACGTAGCTGTCACACCAGGATCTGATCATGGGAAGGTCGCTGCCAGCATTCAAAATCGCTTAGATTCATTCGCAAAAGATTTTCTGGCTGCTATGTCGGCACTGCCTGAAGAACAAAAAACTGCACTAGATTTCCTTGGAAACATTCAACTCGAAGTTGTTGACAAAGACACTCTAATTGAAGAACAACGGGATGATTTCAGCTCGTTTCTAAATGTCCTCTCGGGTGTTCTATTAGCTTTTGCAATTATTGCGGTGATTGTTAGTGCTTTCATAATTAACAACACATTTTCAATTGTTCTTGGTCAGCGTGTACGTGAACTCGCACTTCTACGCGCACTTGGCGCTACCACACGTCAAGTTTTCCGATCAGTTATTTTAGAAGCAGTAATAATAGGCATAACTGCAACGGCAGCAGGTTTAGGTGTAGGTTACCTACTCGCCCTCGGCTTACGAGAATTGCTCGAATCAGTAGGCTTTGGAGCTCTACCGGGTGTATTACCAATGAAACCTCGGACAATTATTGTGGCAGCTTGTGTAAGTATTGGTGCAACTGTCCTATCTTCAATACTCCCTGCGAGACGAACACGCTCTATCGCCCCAATTGCCGCTATGCGTGAAGAAATAAGTTTCACTCCTACAAGCCTTAGAAGAAGGCTCTTAATCGGCAGTGCTGTCACTTTGATTGGTATCGCTGAATTAATTTTAGGGATGATTTTAGATTTGGGTACAGGAGAAATTCTATGGCTCTTAGGTACGGGAGCTATATCTAGCTTTGGTGGTGTTTACATGCTTAGCCCCATCGCTACTAAACCGGTGGCAAATTTTTTCGGAAGACCTATACAGCGTTTATTCAAAATTCCAGGTCGACTTGCCCGAGAAAATGCTGCGCGTAGACCAAGACGTACAGCTGCAACAGCTGCCGCTCTTACAATCGGGTTAGCACTCGTAAGCCTTGCTGCAGTAGTGAGCAGTTCTTTGAAAGCAACTTTTATTGATCTAATAGAAGACAGTACTTCTATGGATCTTGTTGTTTCAGTGGATGGATTTGGTGGTGATTTTCAAGGATTTTCAAGCGACTTGGGGGATGAGCTGAGAGAGCTAACCAATGAAAGACCAGATCTAATTGATTCTGTTGTCTCATACAGGTGGACTTTTGATGCCTTAGGTGTAGACGGTGATTTGAAAGACATTTCAAGTACTGATTTTGCCCTAATGGAGTCTCATATGAACCTGGAGATAATTCAGGGGTCACCTGAAAACTCTGCTGCTTCAACAACTGCAGGAACAATCCTTATCCATGAAGACCCTGCTACAGAAAAAGGTTTAAAGGTAGGAGATCCCATCTATGTGACCTTCCCAGGAAACAATGAACAAGCTCTAACGGTCGCGGCAATTTTCGAAAATGATGCCATGTTGGGTAACTGGGTTATAGATATAGAAACTTTCGACCGTTATTTCCCTCAATCTCAAGACGCCTTCCTAAGTATCTTATTCAACCCTGATGCTGACCCAGAATTAGCAAGGGCTTCCGTTGAAACCTACACACAGGAGTACCCGCAACTCTCAGTCGATAATCGAGCTGAATACCGCGAAGGAATCGAACAACAGTTGGATCAAGTTTTGAGTGTAATTACCACCTTCCTTGCTCTCTCATTGCTGATAGCCGTGTTAGGCATTACCAACACCTTGGCATTGTCCGTTTATGAACAAACTCGTGAGCTTGGGCTGTTGAGAGCAGTAGGTATGACAAGACGCCAGATGAGAAGAATGGTTCGTTGGGAAGCTGTAATTATCGCTTTGTTCGGGGGTCTTCTCGGTGTCTCTATAGGAGTGTTCTTTGGTATAGCTGCAACAGCGGCAATCCCAGACAGTTTCGTCAGTATCCTCTCGATACCTTTTGGGTCACTATTGCAATACATGCTGATCTCAGGTTTGTTTGGAATTTTAGCTTCCATTCTCCCGGCATTTAGAGCTTCACGACTCAATGTTCTTGATGCTATTTCTCACAACTAGTCACTGGCATCAGAACTAAATACTCATTTCGTCTAAAGTTAATTCGTGGATAAGGATTTTAATAACGTTTCCTACACACATGGTCTCCATGAAGTAGCTGACAATGTTTTCGCATATCTACAACCTGATGGAGGCTGGGGTTGGAGCAACGCAGGACTTATCGCTTCAGAATGGTCATCGTTACTAGTGGATACGCTTTTTGATCTGAAACTCACTCAGAACATGCTTGATTCAATGTCTTCAGTCACTTCAGCACATCCCATAAATGTTGTGGTTAACACTCATGCGAATGGTGACCATTGCTATGGGAATAGTTTAGTGGGAGGTGAAAACGGAGCCCAGATCATAACCACCGAGGCAGCGGCAGTTGAAATGGAAGCAATTCCTCCATCTGTCTTGGAAGCGCTAATGGAAATAGATCTTGGTGAAACAACTAATTCCTATATACAAGATGCTTTTGGATCATTCGATTTCAGCGATATTGAGTTGCCACCACCAGATCGGACTTTCAGCGGTGAACTACAACTCGATGTTGGCGGCCGCACAGTAGAACTAATAGAAGTCGGACCCGCTCACACTTCCGGGGATCTGCTAGTGCATCTCCCAGATACCGCTACCGTATTCTGCGGCGACATTCTTTTCATCCATGGAACCCCAATAATCTGGGACGGCCCTGTATCCAACTGGATCGATGCATGTGACCGTATTTTAGGATTAGAAGCTGATGTAATAATCCCAGGTCATGGTCCTTTAACTGATGCCACAGGAGTGACTGCTGTTCGTGATTACCTGAATTTTGTAAATATAGAGTGTCGAGAACGTCACGCTTGTGGTCAAACAGCAGCTGAAGTAATAGCTGACATTGATCTAGGTGCTTTTAAAGAATGGGGTGAATGGGAACGTATAGCGGTAAATGTTTATGCGATTTTCAGAGAAATTGAAAAAGACCAAACTATTCAATCTCCACTTGACCTTTTTAGCGAAATGGCAAAACTGAAAAAAGGTAATTCTTGATTGCAAATTTACTTTTGCATATTAGAAGGAAGTTCTTCAGCGTGAATTACAACAACTCGTTTTGTAGCACGAGTTAATGCGACATAAAGAGCTCTCATACCCTGAATCTGTTCTTCAATTATCCTCTTAGGCTCTACGACAATTACGACATCAACCTCAAGCCCTTTCACAAGCCCTACTGGAACCACTGTTAACTGTTCATCAAGACCTCGACGATTTGGTCGTCCGAAGACAATCTCTGCATCATCAAGCAATGTCTCAATTTCTTCGACTTGTGAATTTGCAGCGACTATCGCAAGGTTGCCGGAATCAGCTTTTTTCTGCTCTTCACTTACCACTTTTGAAAGAAAATCCAGTGAGCCGTCAATCTTTACAAATATTGGAGGCTCACCTTCAGCTCTTACAGAACTCGGGGGATTTAAACCTGGAGCTGCTTCTTTGAGCACGTTTGCGGCTAATTCCATCAGTGGAGCTGGGATTCGATAACCAATTGTTAACTCACGCATGTGAGCTTCTTTACGATTTGGAAGGTGCAGAAGAATACTCTCCCAGTTCTGGTGAGCCCAAGCTCCTGTTGCTTGGGCTATATCTCCAACTACAGTCATTGAACCATTCAAAGACCTCCTTGAAAGCATTCTTAAATCCATTGGTGAAAGGTCTTGAATCTCATCGACGACTATGTGGCCAAAAGTCCTAATTGAGTCCTCCTCTTTTTTACCAGGTCGTGGCCCTAAAACCGCACGTGCTTCGTCAAGTAAAGCTGCATCAGAAGCGGACCAACGTATTTCTTTTGAAGCCGACTCTCTAGTTTTATGCAAGGACTCAACTTCGCCTTCTGTAAGTTTCGGATCAGCTGCTCTTATCAACGCATGAGAGCCGAACACATCATTCAACAGTTGTGAAGGCGTTAGTACAGGCCACATCCAATCTAAAGCTTCTCTTATAGGCATCTGACCTTTGAGTCTGTCTTCTACAGTTCGATGGTCAATAGGTTCATTTGAACTTAAAGCAAGAGTGGAATAGAACTCTTCTTCAACAAAACGGCGAGCCGCGTTGTGAGTCCGATAGCGTCTCTGTGCTTCTAAGACTATTTGAGCGGTTTGTTCCACAGTTATATGCAGCCACTGGACGCCATAACCAATTCTGAAATCTTCACGCAGAGGACGTTGCCGTATTTTCGCTGAACGGGCTAAAAATTTAACCATACGAAGATCGCCTTTTAGGCGTGAAACCTCTTCAGGGTCTCGGTGATCTTCAACCCTAACTCCCCCAACTAAATCTCCGAGAGAAGCCATCTCAACCCCTGCCTCACCTAGGGATGGTAGAACCTGCTCTATATAAGCCAAAAATAAACGGTTAGGTCCTACAACTAGAACCCCTTGTCCTTCAAGAGGGAACCTGTGTGTATACAACAAATAAGCTGCTCTATGAAGAGCTACAACCGTTTTCCCTGTGCCAGGACCTCCCTGCACCGCTACTACACCTGAAATAGGGGCACGAATTATTTCATCCTGCTCGCCTTGAATAGTTCCGATAATGTCTTGAAGCCGGCCGGTTCTAGATGTTTCAAGTGCGGCAATAAGAGCACCTTCTCCTTTAAGAGGAGAATCTTCATTGTCACGAAATTTTTCAATGTCCCCAAAAATTTCATCTTCTAACGCCAAAAGGGTTCTACCTCGGCTTACAAAGTGTCTTCGCCTTTCAAGCCCCATTGGGTCTAAGCCAGTAGCTCTATAAAAAGACTCTGCAATGGGTGCTCGCCAATCGACCACTATCGGGTCTTGCTTGTCGTCCCATACACCAACTCTCCCAATGTAAAAACTTTCTGAATCAACATTTTGGTCAATACGCCCGAAAATGAGAGCAGCGTCACCCATGTTTAATTGCCCCAACCGTGTTGAAACAGAATCCCATATAGCATCTCTTTCGACACGCGCTTGATTTGTTCCACCTTTGCCCACCTCAACCATTGAAGTGAGATCAAAGACTCGTTCTTTAGCAGCTTCTAAATATCCGTAAGCTTTGTCGACGTAAGCCTGTTCAGCTTCTAACTCATTTGAGATAAATGCCCCCAAAGGTCTTTTATTACTAATAATTAAGTAAATTTTTGGTTTAAAGCAAAAATTGACAGGGTTCTAATCCTATCGCGTAGTTGAAAAACACAAATAGATTAGAAAAATGCAGTTATTTACAAAATATCGGAAAGGTAACAGATGACCGGAAATGGAACAGAGACAACTATAGGTCTTGTTCTAAGTGCTGGAGGGTTTTCTGGGGCTGCCCACCATAGTGGAGTTATTGACGCCCTTTGTAAAGCTACGGGCTGGGATTCACGGCTTTCTGATGTCATAGTTGGAACTTCAGCCGGTTCACTTACAGCAATTTCTTTGCGCGCCGGCATCTCGCCATCAGATTTAGCCAGTTATTACACAGGTGATTCGATGAGCTCAGAAGGACAAAAGATAGTTGACCGTGTTACAACTTCTCTAAAGATGCCTGCACCCGGCCTTAGCACTAGTAGCAAAATACCCTCCAAACCGACTCTTCTTTTAAAAGAGCTTTTTCTAGGTGGGCGCCCTAGGCCTATGGTTGCGATTACTGGACTTCTTCCATTAGGAGAAGCCGACGGTTCTTCTTTTGCTGAAAGAACTTCACAAATTCATCCTGAACCTTGGCCAGACAAGCCGACTTGGTTATGCGCTGTTGATCTTGATACTGGTAAAAGGTCAGTATTTGGTAGGGATGACATAAAAACCAATGTTGGTTCTGCGGTTCAAGCATCCTCAGCAATCCCAGGTCGTTTTAGTCCCACGAATATTAATGGGAAACGTTACGTTGATGGTGGGGTTCATTCAGTGACTAATTCTGATCTTCTTGCTGCTTTGCAACTCGATCTAGTAATCATTTCTTCCTCATCTACGCTGGTTGCGTCACAAGAGAAGAACTCTCTTTCTGTGGCATGGAATTCAAGGACACTCCATAGGGAAATCGAACAAATACGCTCAAACGGAACAGAAGTTCTAGTATTTGAGCCAACGTTTTCTGATTTACAGGCACGTAATGATCTAGAACCCACAAAAGAAAACGCTAAAGAAATCTTTAAAATGTCGCAAACTTCTACTTTCGCTCGCTTGGCTAAGCCGCAATCCAATAAAGCTCGAAGCCTTTTAGAAAAAGCAATTCTTCAAATCTAGATATAACCCTCGCCAGAAATAAAAGATGTGGCCAATGCTTGGGTAACATCCCATCATGGAAAACTCTTTTCTTTCTACTGATGAAACTGCTCGGAAGTCAGATTTCATTTCTGCATGCAGAAATGAGCAGCACTCACGGGTACCGGTATGGTTCATGCGTCAAGCAGGAAGATCGCTCCCTGAGTATAAAAAAGTCCGTGGAACGGGAAGCATCTTAGAAGCAGCTTCAGATCCCGAAAGAGCAGCTCAAATCACTCTGCAACCAGTTAATAGATACGGTGTTGACGCAGCAATACTTTTTTCTGACATCATGGTTCCTGTTCATTCGATCGGTTTTGGAATTGAAATTGAGCCAGGTGTAGGTCCTGTTGTTGAAAATCCTTTTGAAAGCAGTGAGGATTTAAAACGGCTGCGAACATTGGAACCAGAAATTGATGTCCCCTACGTGGGAGAGACAATAAAAATACTCTCTCAAGAATGCCCAGTTCCTGTTATCGGCTTTGCTGGAGCTCCATTCACAGTGGCTTCATATCTGATCGAAGGTAAGCCTTCGCGCTTGCTTGAAAAAACCAAAGCATTAATGGAACAAGAGCCTGAAATCTGGGACTCACTAATGAATCGACTTGCAGATATAACAATCTCTTCCCTTAACCATCAGATCGAATCAGGAGCATCAGCTATTCAGTTGTTTGACAGTTGGGCAGGCTTAATTGAACCCAGAGTCTACGAACAAAAAGTATTTCCCTATAGCAAAAGAGTACTTTCATCAATTAACAACTCTCGTGTTCCAAAGATTCATTTTGGAGTAGGAACAGAACCTATTCTTAATCTTATTGCTGCAGCAGGAGCGGATGTAGTGGGCATTGATTCAAAAACGCGTATAGATATTGCTAGAGGGAAACTGGGAAATGATATCGCTATTCAAGGGAACTTGGATCCTGAAGTTTGCTTAGAACCTATTGAAGTTGTGGAAAAAGCTGTGTTGGAAATTCTTACGCTGAATAACAATAATTTCGGACACATTTTCAATCTCGGTCATGGGGTTCTCCCAGATACAGATCCAGAAGTACTCTCGCATGTAGTTGAAATGGTTCATTCTCATAAGCTCCTCGAAAGACAAGATGGATAAGAAAAAAATTGTTGTGGTGGGGGCAGGTATTACGGGCCTAACAGTTGCTTATCGTCTTTTAAATAGCGGAGAGAACTTTGAAGTAATTGTTTTGGAAAGTGAAAAACAAACTGGTGGGAAACTAAAAACAAGCCATTTTGCAGGTGCACTACTTGACGAAGGAGCAGATGCTTTCTTAGCTAGAGCTCCTTGGGCTAAAGACCTTTTCGATGAAATTGGTATCTCGAAAGAATTCGTTTCCCCTGCTTCGCGCTCTGCGTCGATTTGGGTAAATGGATCATTACAACCATTGCCATCTCCGAACATTCTTGGGATCCCTCTTGATCCTGATTCACTGCCATCAATTTTGTTGAACTCTGATGATGCTTTGAAAATAAAACAGGGAGGTAAACCCAGTAAAGCAGTACTTGAAGGAAGCGACATTTCTATAGGTTCCCTAGTTCGCGACTGTGTGGGAGATTCTGTATTTGAACTTTTCGTTGACCCACTATTAGGAGGCATAAATGCAGGAGTTGTAGATGAAATGAGTTGTGAGACCATGGCTCCGCAACTATTAGAAGCTGCTCGCCATAAAAAAGGTCTGATCGCAGGACTTAAAAAAATGCACCAAGCATCTGATCCACAAGCGCCAATTTTCTACACGCACCCCAATGGGATGGGACATATTGTAAAAAAACTTGCTGAACGAATCAGCGAATCAATTAGAAAAGATTCAAATGTAATTTCTATAAATCGCACTAATAAGCAATGGGTTATAGAAACAAAAACTGGTTCAGAGATAGCTGATGCTGTAGTTCTAGCCACCTCTGCCCAAGATGCCGCGAAGCTGTTGACTTCAGTTTCACCTACTACCAGTTCTCGGCTTTCCGCTATAGAACATGCTTCAGTCTCTCTTGTGAGCCTTGCTTTCAAGAACTCAGATATAAATCTTCCAAAAGATCAAAGCGGTTTTCTAGTTCCAAAATCTGCCGGAATGCTGATGACAGCATGTTCTTTTTCAGGTAATAAATGGGCGCATCTAGACAATGGGTCGCAAACACTCATTCGAGTTTCTTCTGGCCGCGTTGATGATCAAAGACACGACAATCTAAACGATGAAGAACTTGTTAAACACCTATTGGGTGACTTGGCTATCACCTTAGGTTTAGACTCTCAACCTCTTGAATTTCGTGTAACTCGATGGCCAACAGCTTTAGCGCAATTTAAAATAGGGCATTTGGAAAGAATGAAAGAGACTTTCGACTTGTTGGCAGATGAGTCACCTGGGGTGTTTCTCTCAGGTTCATATCATTTTGGCGTTGGAATACCAGCGTCGGTCCGCTCAGGAAACGAAGCTGCAGTTTCGGTAATAGAAAAGTTTGGAATAAATTGAGAAAATTCCTAGTGCAGTCTGAGTTTTTGAAACCATTACTTGCTGGTCTTTTAATCGCAGCTTCAGTCCCTCCCTGGGGCTTCTGGCCTTGTTCTTTTATAGGAATAGCTATTTTGGACATCTCCATAGCGAATAAAAATGCAAGAAAAAGATTTGTTCTAGGTTTCTTAGTCGGTTTAGCTTGGCTTTTGCCTTCAACTTTTTGGATGATCGACCTAACTCCACCTGGATGGATTGCAGCAAGCCTGATCCATTCAAGCTTTCTTGCTGTCGGAATAGCTCTTGTACCGCCAAGAAAAGGACGCCAATTAGCACTTGTTGGAATTATGACATTGGTTGAGCTAGCGCGTTGGAGATTTCCTTTTGGCGGAGTTCCGCTTGCGTCAATTCCAATCGGTCAAGCTTCAGGGCCTATTGCTCCTCTGTCTAAAGTTGCCGGCCCTTTACTTATTGTCACTGTTGTCACATCTGCTGGCTGTTTAATGAGCACCATAATTAAAACTCCAAAAAAAGCTGTGAAAGTCCTAACTAAAGCGTTGATAATAGCTGTTGGGCTTGGAACGTTAACCACATTTGCGCCAAATGGAGATGAGGTTGAAAATATAAACATCGCCGTAGTTCAAGGTGGAGGGCCACAACGTACTCGAGCAACCCCAACAGGTGCTGCAATAGTTTTCGCCAATCAAGTTTCTGCTACTAACAATGTTGAAACTCCTGTGGATTTGGTTGTATGGCCGGAAAATGTAGTTAATCCTGATCCGGATTTACCTGAAGCTGAGAAAAATCCCAGTCGTCTTTATTCAGATGATGCTCGTTCAACACTGAAAAATCTCTCTAAATCATTAGACACAGTTATCTCTGCAGGATGGTTTCATAAAGATCCAGAGGATACAACCTCAAATTTAAACTATGTAGAAGTGCTGGAACCCGAAGGACAGGTTTCAGGAAGATTTGAAAAAGTTAGAACTGTGCCGTTCGGGGAGTTTGTACCTTTAAGAGGTTTAGTGGAACGCTTTGCTAAAGACAGTCTTCCTGCACGCGATGTCCGACCTGGAACCGAACCTGCCGTAATCAACTCATCTCTTGGGAAACTCGGCGTGGTCATATCTTGGGAGGTTTTCTTTGAAGAACGAGCACGTGAAGCAGCAAAACACGAAGCTGGAATAATTATCAATCCAACAAATGGGGCCAGTTATTGGTTAACACAAGTTCAAAGCCAACAAGTCGCATCAAGCCAACTAAGAGCTATCGAAACAGGCCGTTGGTTGCTTCAATCTGCTCCTACTGGCTTCAGTGCAATAATCGACCCTTCGGGCAAAGTTATACACCGGACTGGGATCAGCGAACAAGCTGTGCTTCAAGCAGATGTAGGCATACGAACGGGGAATACCTGGTACACAGAAATTGGCATTTGGCCTATGTTGGTAATTTCTTTCATGCTTTTCGGTTTAGGCCGTCGCCCACATTTTTTTGGTAGATAAAAATTACTTTTCGAAATATTTATACTTCGATCATCAGTGTTGCAGGGCCATCGTTTATTAAATCAACTAACATGTATTGTCGAAATTTACCTGTTTCCACTTTCACTCCGCCTGCTTTTAAACCTTCTATAACCCTTTCAATCAATGGTTCAGCTTGTTCAGGTGGTGCTGCTGCTGACCAAGCCGGTCGGCGCCCTTTAGAGGTATCGCCATAAAGCGTGAACTGACTCACAATCAAGATTTCGCTTTCATTGTCTATGACCGACTTATTCATCACGCCATTTTCGTCATCCATAATCCTTAGATGAAGAAGTTTCTTAATCAACAAGTCGCACTCTTCAACTCCATCATCGTGCGTCACCCCCACGAATACACACAAACCTTGATCTATGGCTCCTACTGTTTGGCCGTCAACCCTTACACTGGCTTCTCTAACTCTTTGCACCAAAGCTCGCATTACTCAACAGTATCTAAATACCGGTGAGTAATCAGACAAAAATTCAGCGAGAATGTTCTAATGTCTAAATCGGAAAATAGCCTTATCGATAGTAATCACAAATTACGTATCGCTTACCTCTCATACAGAGGTAAACCACATTGTGGTGGCCAAGGTGTCTACACACGACACTTGACAAAAGCTCTTGCCGATTTAGGACATAGTGTTGTAGTCCTCTCTGGTCAGCCTTATCCAGAGTTAGACGAACGGGTGGAACTCGTTCGTCTGCCCAGTCTTGATATTTTCAATGACCACTTCCCTATGAGG
>PABN01000068.1 GCA_002699555.1 Dehalococcoidia bacterium | reverse complement strand
TAGTAGTTGGAGCAACAGTAGTAGTTGGAGCAACAGTAGTAGTTGGAGCAACAGTAGTAGTTGGAGCAACAGTAGTAGTTGGAGCAACTGCTGAAGTTGGAGCAACTGCTGAAGTTGGAGCAACTGCTGATTCAGATACATCGGTCTCCGAACTCTCACTGCAAGCAATAACCAAAAAGAAAACTGATGTGACTAATAACTTTTTACTGGTAACTAACATCAATGCCCCCTATATTTCGATGCTCCAATCTTCACATTAGCTGTCAATATAACTTTTCTCCTGATCGTAGAATCACAAATATTCTTGAGTGAGAAATATAATTGAGCTGGAAAGAAAATTTTCAAAACTACCTGAGTTTATCAATGCTTCCGACTTGGAATTTTAGTATGTCTTGATCATGCACTCCCCAAGTAGCCATCGAACTACGAAAAGGTTCCATATGAGGTGCTAAGAAATGAGCCTGCAATGCTTCATCATTCTCCCATCTCTCATACACATGGATAACCGTTGGATCAATTGGATCAACACTGAATACATAATCGATACAACCAATTTCTTCATGAGTTGCCTTCATCATTTCCCGACATGCTTCTATAACATCTTCGGTCGCTGGTTGTTCGATTCTTAGTGTCCCTGCAATTATTATCATTAGGTCAGACTAGATTTAAAAACTGATTATGACTATTTGGGGTTTTTAAACGATAGTTTATTTTCATTACAAAGAAGTATGAGTCTATTAAGGTTGAAGCTTTTACAGATGGAAGAAAATGACTAGCAATATTACTCTTGAAGAGTTTGAAGTTACAGCAAGAAAATGGCTTGACGAAAACGCTCAGAAGAAACCAGACACCTCAGACAAAGAAGCCGTTTGGGGAGAAGGAGATTTCAGTGTCGCAGTTTTTCATAATCTGACATTTGAAGAAGAAAAAGACCTTCTTCAAGAAGCAGCTTCATGGCAAATGGCAAAAGCGGAACATGGCTATCATGCAATTACTTGGCCAACTCTGTATGGCGGTTTAGATTTACCAATCGAATATGCCAGAGCTTTTTCACGTCTAGAATCTGGTTATATAACACCTTCACGGCATGAAACATTTAGTGTCACAACACGCTTGATCGCTCCAACTGTCCTCCACTATGGGACTGACGACCAAAAAAATGAACTACTTTCAGACCTTTTCAGCGCAAAAACCTTCTGCTGTCAACTTTTTTCTGAACCAGGAACAGGTAGTGACCTTGCAGGGTTGGGTTGCAAGGCAGTAAAAGATGGTGATGAATGGATAATAAACGGTCAAAAAGTCTGGAGCTCAGGTGCGCAGTTTAGTGAATGGGGAGAACTCATCGCTCGCACACATTTTGATCAACCAAAACATAAAGGCATGACTGCATTTATGGTTCCGATGGATTTACCTGGAATAGAAGTACGACAAATAAGACAAATGAGTGGCGGTACTTCTTTCAATGAGGTCTTCTTCAATGATGTCCGCGTTCCCGACCGTCTTCGTCTAGGTCCTGAAGGAGAAGGTTGGGGCGTTGCTCTAACTACTTTGAGTTTTGAAAGAGATCATTCTGATTCAGATGGAGGTGGAAGAGCAGGTGGGACTTGGAGTCAACTTCTTGGTACTGCTAAATCTTTAGGCTTACTCGAAGACCCTCAATTTCGGCAACGCCTAATGGAGGTTTACATTCAGACACAAGTTCAGCGCTTAGTTAATAGAAGAGCAGCTGACTTAAGAAAATCTGGAAAACCTCCTGGACCTGAAGGGTCACTTGGGAAACTTCTCTGGACAGAAGGCATGAAACTAATGTCTGATGTCGTTAGTGAAGCGCTAGGTCCACGTTTGATAGCAGATACCAAAGCTTGGGGAACTTACGAGTGGGGTGAACATGTTTTGGGCGCTCCGGGTTACAGGATCGCAGGTGGTTCAGATGAGATTCAGAGAAATATCATCGGTGAAAGAGTTTTAGGTCTACCAAAAGAGCCAGACCCATACAAAGGTCTACCATGGGAAGACGTACCTAAAAACTAATAGTTTAGAAAATAACTTATTGCGCAGGTTTTATTTCTATCTCTAATGACTTCAAACCTCTGAGCATAAAACTTGGCAAGTAATCAAAATTATTCGCAGGTGTTAGCTCATAGGAATCTATTCTTTTAACTAATTCCTCTAGAGCTACACGCAATTCAAGCCGTGCCAAACTTGCTCCCAGACAATAGTGGGCACCTTTACCAAAAGCTAAATGACTAAACAGATCATCTCTATCCGGATCAAAAGTATCACCATCAGGAAAAATACTCTCATCACGATTAGCTGATGAAAACATCACAACCATTCTTGTGCCGGCTGGAATTTTTGTACCTGCAATCTCCACATCATTTTTAGCGAATCTCCAAAATCCTTGTGTAGGAGTAGTCATTCTGACGGTTTCTTCTACTACTTTTCCAGCTCTCTCGGGATCATTCCTTAGCATCTCCCACTGTTCAGGGTTGTCACCAAGTAGACGCATCATTTCTGTCAGCGTTTTAGTTGTAGTTTCATTCCCCGCCACTACGAGCTGAGAGATAATACTAAGCATTTCTTCCATAGTCAGTGGTTCATCAGGAAGATCTGGATCCTCATCTTTATCTATTCGTGCGTTGAGTAAATTCGTGAGAATGTCATCTTCGGGATTTTCCCGACGCTTCTCAAACTGTTCCGCGAAATAATGTTGGAATTCAATGATTCCTTTTTCATGCACTAAACGTTGGTCATCAGAAAGAGCAGTACCAATTGCCGCAATATTGTCATCACTCCAACGTTTAAAATCTGCCAGACGATCTTCTGGAACATTTAATGCCTTGGCAATTGTCCTAACCGGTAGTGGAACTGCAAATTCTTTAACGAACTCAACTTTTCCTTTACTAATAAATGAGTCGATCAAACCTGCAGAAATTTCTCTTATTACAGGCTCTAAAGAACTTACAGCACGAGCAGTAAAAGCCTTGTTTACCAACTTTCGATACCGAGTTTGCTCTGGTGGGTCAATGGTTAGCATTGTTCCTACACGGTCATAGCCACCCTCTTCTCTATACAGCTCTCTTATTCGATCTGCTAATTCAGCCTTAACTGGCATTGCTGCCCCTGCACCAGTATTTGAGGAAAAATTGTCTGTGTCTTTAATTATCTCGAGGACATCCTCATATCGTGTAACTAAAACTATTGGAACTCCTGCTACTTCAGTTGAGTACACTGGACATTCCTCACGCATCTTTTCATAATAAAGATGCGGACATTGTTGCACAGTAGGATCCAAAAGCTGAAAACCTTCTAAGTCAACGGATTCTTCTATCATCTAAATACCCCTATTTTGAGCAAGGCCCTTGAACAACTGTATTGATTATAAACATCTTAAATATCATTAAGAAACCAGGGTTACTTGTCCCGTGTCTCCATTTACTTCAATTTCTGCTCCATCTGGTATTCGTTTTGTAGCATCAGTTGCAGCTACTACACATGGTAATCCAAGCTCTCGACTAACTATGACAGCATGGCTTATCTGGCCGCCTACGTTCACTACGACTGCCCCAGCGGTCATAAACAAAGGTGTCCAAGCAGGATCTGTTAGTGGGGCTACCAGAATTTCTCCAGGTTCCAGTCCACGTGGATCTGAAGGGTCTGTTACAACTCGAGCTTTACCACGGTAGATTCCCGAGCAACCTGGGACGCCTTGAAGAACTTCTCCCGACGAGGCTGCTTGCATTTCTTCTTCACCACGCACCTCCCATTCAGTCATAGGCGGCACTATCCCGTCCTTTACAAAAAATGGAGGTTCGATCGTCCATAACTGTTCATAATCGTTTGCGCGTTGTGCCAACTGATCGGTGAAATCTGAAGGGTTGGAAACAAAAGATTCAAGTTCTTCATCTAGAAGCATGAAAATATGAGTTGCTTCTTTAAGGTGTCCTTCATTCGCCATCCGATTACCCAATTCATAGAAGATGACACGTGACTCATTGATTACTCTTACTAAATTTGTTTTAGTTCTCTCGCGATACTCCATCATGTTTCCAGCTACTAAAGCACCCTCAAACATTCCTATCAATTCTTCATTACCCATCTCCGCAAGAGTTGACCTGACACTTTCAATTACTTCTTGTCGTTCAACAGTTTTTGCTGATTGTCGAATTTCAGGTGCTTCACTATCATCTTGTAATCTGACACGATCAAGAAGGGCTAACGCTAGCTCAGGTCTGGTTTCCCAACTATTAGCGCTTACTTCCCATTCATTCGGGCCTCGACAACCAAAGCGGAAAATAAAGTCATTCCAATCATTTAGAAAATCTGTGACATCAGAACTATCTGAAGAATCCAAACGATCTAAAAGACCCTCGACACCTGCATCGAATTCACCAGTAAGAGTCTCAGAGTTACGCACCTTACGAGAAATATCCCAGAGGACAAAAGAAGGCTCTGCTGAATCGACACTTCCTAAACCTGCCAATACCTTCATTGGCATTGTCGGATCTCCAATTGCTTCACCAACTGCAAAAAGTAATCCTGGAGCCAATCCGGACCCGGATGAAGTTAAACAGTGCAACGTGAAACCTGAATGATGCAATGGTTGAATTTCCCTTATTCTCGCCAAGAGTTCACTTGAAGGAGTTGAAGAAATATCAGGCCTATTCGCACGAAGTGCTATTGTTTCCTCTCTTCCTTGATCAAGTTCCGGCCATTCGTTAAGGGACATTATCCAACCTGTGTGGGCATTAATCTCATCTACTAAATCAGGTCGGTCATCATCTGGATGTGGCTCATATGGTGGCACGTCTGGATGGTCACCAAAAAATGCCATATCAAGTTGCTCGACTGTTAATGCAGGATTTCTAACTCCCTGCATTCGAACATTCGAAAGATTTATATAGAAATAACCACCAAAAAATCCAACCGCTTCAGGTCTTACTTGAGCCATTTCTCCTTCGGCTATATTTCCTGTTCTAACGTAACCATCTCGCCAACCTTGAAGCATTGCGTTTTCCCAAGAATACGTTTGTCCTAATGGAGTTGCTGGTGTAGCTAAAACTTCACCTGCATTTGCTCTCGTGTAATGAGGCCACCTCTCACTTGGTGTCCAGTCACAAAACCATTTTTCGATCATTATTTCTCCCTCCCGAGAATTAAAGATTATCGTCACTCGAGTAACAGTCACTATCCGGCTGGGATTATCATATTAATGTCTTACAAGGAATGAGAATATGACCACTTCAACAAGTCAAACTTTTTGTCGCATCTGCCATGCAGCTTGTCCTGTAGAAGTAGAAGTTGAAGAAAATAAGGTTATTTCAGTTCGAGGTGTAAAAGAAGATCCTCTTTTTAAGGGATACACATGCATCAAGGGAAGACAAATTCCTGATCAAATAAATTCCAAAGAAAGATTACGTTTTCACATTCGTAAAACTCAAGATGGACATTTTGAAGAAGTTGCAAGAACTAAAGGACTTGACGAAGTAGCAAAAAAACTTGAAGAAATAATTGAAAAGCACGGTCCGGGTGCAGTTGCAAGTTATACGGGCACAGGTGGATATCAAAGTTCCTGTGCGTTAGCGACAGCGGAAGCTTGGCATAAGGGAATTGGGTCACACCAGTTGTACACATCCGTAACAATAGATCAACCTGCCAAAACTACCGCCCCGATGAGGACGGGCTCTTGGGGTGCGGGTATTCACAACTTTCGTGATTCGGATATTTTTCTTGCAGTTGGCAACAACCCAATGGTTTCTAGCTACAGCCCACTTGGTGGCCTTCAGGGCACTGATCCTTTCACGAAAATGCGAGAAGCCAAGAAAAGGGGCATGAAACTTATAGTTATTGATCCTAGAGAAACTGAATTTGCTTCTTCTGCTGACATACATCTACAACCTATTCCAGGTGAAGATCCAACTCTTTTGGCTGGGCTTTTAAATGTGATTTTTGAGAGCTCTGTTTACGACCATGATTTTTGCGACAAATGGGTTGAGCCTTCCGCTCTAAATAATTTGATTAACTCAGTTTCAAGATTTACTCCTGAGTATGTTTCGAAACGCTGCGATGTTGATCAGGAAAAAATAACTGAAGCTGCATTAATGTTTGCCAATGGAGTCAAAGGAGGTGCGGGAACAGGAACAGGCCCTAGCATGGCTCCTCATTCAAGCCTTACAGAACATCTAATAATCTGTCTCAATGTTGTTTGCGGACGTTACAACCGTGAAGGTGATTTAGTAGAAAGTGGCAATTTTCTTTACCCTGATTCTGCGCGACTTGCACAAGTTGTACCGCCTAAAGACCCGACCACTGGACCGCCTTCTAGATTTCGAAATTTACGTGGTTATAGAGGTCAAATGCCTTGCTCAACTTTGGCCGATGAAATCCTTGAACCAGGGAAAGGCCAAATCCGCGCACTTATAGTAAGCGGAGGTAACCCCGTTGTTGCTTTCCCTGATCACGAACTAACAATAAATGCTCTTAAAGACTTAGATTTATTAGTTGTCTTGGATCACCGTATGACAGCAACCGCAGAATTAGCTGACTACGTTTTTGCCCCTAGATTGGCTCTAGAAAGAGCTGACGTACCTCATCTGATGGATCGTTGGTTTGCTGCTCCGTACACAAATTACACCGATGCTGTCGTAGAGGCAGAATCTGAACTTATTGCGGAATGGGAGTTCTTTTGGGAAATTGCGTGTCGAATGGATACACCTATTGTTCTACCTGGTGGAGAGTTGCCACTTCAACATAAACCTTCAGATCACGATGTAATTGACCTTGTCTACTCGAATTCAAGAATGCCCATAGACCAAATTAGACAAAATCGAGGAGTGATTCACACTGGAAAAGAATATGTAGTCCAACCTGCGGACCCTGAATGCACTTCAAAATTTAACCTCATGCCTGATGGTATTGAAATAGAAATAGATGAGGTCTTTATCGAGTCGACAGGAGCGGAACTTTGGCCAGGCTTTGACCCTACTATTCACACCTTCCGCCTCACTAGCCGTCGACTTAAAGATGTCCTTAATTCTTTGGGAACTGAACTACCCCAGATTGCCGCAAGATCTACAACCAACTACGCGTATATGAATCCTAATGATATGGGAGATCTAAAAATCAATGATGAAGATTTGATCGATATCAGTTCCCCTAGGTCGACAATCACTGGTGTAGTAAAGGCAGATAAAACTCTTAGACGTGGAATAGTTTCAATGGCGCACTCTTGGGGTGGAACTTCTTTGACTGATGAAAAGGTAAGAGACATTGGTACTCCCACAAGTCGTCTAACCTCAGCCCGTGAAGCAATTGACCCAATTAACGGGATGGTTGTTTCAAGCGCTATACCAGTTGCAGTTACACCAGCAACTGAAATATAGACCTCTACAAAATAACCCCTTCTTCACGAAGTCTCTCTATAGTCTCCCTGTCTCTTTTTAATTCCTCAAGTATCTCATCGTTGTGTTGGCCAAGCAGTGCCGCAGTCTCTCGCATTTCTGCTGGTGTTTCTGAAAATCTAGCTGCAGGGACAGGTTGTCTAATCTTTCCTGCTTCTTGGTGTTCCCAAACTCTCAAAACCTCATTATGTATAACTTGGGGATCTTCGATTGTTTCCTCACCATCAAGAATCGGTCCACAAGGAACTTCATGTTCAATCAATTTGGGAATAATCTCCTCATTCGTAACTTTTTCAAATTCTTTCGCAACGATTTCTCCTAAAGCCGCAAAATTTTCTGGATTTGAAATAGCTGCCAAGCTACTAAATCTTTCATCCTCACAAAGTTCATCCCTTCCCAATGCACGCAAAAGACCGAATCTTTGTTTGTCATTAGCAGCAAAGTAAACCAGTTGGCCATCTGCAGTGTTTGTAATGCTATAAACCTGAGAAAGTCTTAGCCCCGGGCTGACATCCTCATCCATCATGGTTAGATCCATCATCCCATCAACCCAGAAAAAATAAAGGCAAGAATCAAGCATGGGGATTTGCAAATATTGGCCTTTTCCTGTTCTTTCACGTGAAAAAAGAGCTGCGGTGATCGCTTGGGCTGAAGTAAATGCAGTGCTTTTATCCGCGACAAGATTTCTAACTAAATCTGGAAATGGAATCTGTGGATTTAATTGACGACTAACCATAGAGGTGAGACCCTGTATGACAGGATCCAAAACTGGTCTATCTGAATATGGTCCATCTGGACCAAAGCCACTTATTGAACAGTAAATCAATTCAGGATTTACTGCTTTCAGTTCTTCATAACCAAGCCCTAACCGTTCAATAGCCCCTGGGCGAAAGTTTTGAATAAACACATCAGCTTTTGCTACTAAATCAATAATGATCTGCCTACCTTCGTCATTAGTTAGATCTACTGCAAGAGAACGTTTACCCCTATTGTTGTTTACGAAAAGAGCAGAAATGCCCCCCTTGGCATATGAAGGGAGTCTTGTCACATCACCTCCGATACCAGAAGGTTCAACTTTTACTACTTCTGCACCCTGATCTGCTAGCAACATGGTCGCCAGAGGACCAGACACTACCTGTGTAAGATCAACAACACGGATACCTTCCAAAGGTCCTGACATCTCAACCCCTCCATTTATTATTAACTGAAATCAAATACTAGTTTTCCGTAGACTCCTTAAAGAAAGCGGCCACTTCATCATCCGTTTTATTTAACAACTCTTTCAAAAACTGATGGAATCTTTGCCCCCCACCTTCATTAAGTCCAAAATTAACAAAATCTTTCATACCTGTTTGCAAAGCCTTCTGTAAGCGAAGCCCAGTGAAATAATCTTCGTCACCAACAACAATACGTAGAAAATCCATTTGTTTCTTAACCACATCTGCTTGCTCTTCATCCGGTGGTTCCGTATGTAAGAAAGTCTGAATGGTGGTTGAACTCCCTGGTGTCGCCCCTGGAAACAGTTGTGACAGCATGTAGACCTTCCCATTTGCATCGAAACCTGCTATCGAAACATGAGGGAAAATAGTCCAAACCCCGCCGACCAACTCTGAGATAAGCCAGTCTTTTTCGTCTCTCCCCTCAAGTTTTGAAAAATAAACATCAGGTCTTGTTGCTCTTTGATGAGGACCCCATGAATCGTAAACAGCATGACCTCCACCTTCAGGTCCAAATGTATTTCTATGAAGAATCGGAAGATGATAAAGATCTAAATATCCGTCATATGCAACTTTCCAGTTAGGGCCTTCAATAACCTGTCTTCCAACAACGTGACAATCGGCTAGCCCAAGAAATTCCAGCATCTCTCCGTATCCACAGAGAAATGTGTCAATATCGACAACTGGATTCGTGTTTAATGTCACCCAAATCAAGCCAGCTCGTTCATCACATGGCAATTCAACTAGCCCATTACATTCGTAATCAATCTCTCCAAAATGTTCCTCTTCATAGACTCCCACTAAGTCACCTTGTGAGTTGTATGTCCATGCATGGTATGGGCAAGCGTGGCGTCTTGATGTTCCTACTCCTTCTGGAACAACTACAGCTCCACGATGTGTGCAAGAGTTTAAAAAGGCTCGTATATTTCCGTCTTCGCCGCGCGTGACCAAAACAGGCACACCTAATACTTCTAATGAATGATAAGAACCTGGTTCGCTTAATTCTGATGAACAACTAAGCACAAGAGGCAAACGCTTGAAAACATTATTTATTTCTGAATCCCATATTTCAGAATTTGTATAGTTTTCAGCTGGTACCTGAAAAATCTGATCAACACGATCCTGTGTTCCATTCTGAAAGTGATTAAGCCCTCTTTGACCAAAAGCAATCAGACGATCCTCGCTCATGCTCTAACCCCCAATCAAAAAGTATCTATATTTTAAGCTATTTAGTCCAACGTTTACCAAGTCTAATTTCTATTACAAGACGTGATGCAAAAATATTGTTGGATTTTTATGTTTTGTCCTGCCATGTCTCTCTGTAAACCATGTCCTCAATCGGAATCCTTGGATGCGATCTTGGAGGTTTAGAATCTGAAATAACTGCAGGAAAACCAATCCCTACAACCATAGGAACGTCATATTCATCAGGAATGCTAAGCGCATCTCTTAGTTCTTGTTGACGATAAACAGTCATAGGGCAACTTGACAAACCTTCAGCATTAGCAATAATCATTGCATTTTGAGCCATTCTTCCAATATCAAAATCTGGTCTGAGGCCGCCATCCGAATGAATTGCAAATACTAATGCAACTGCAGCTTCTTTTATCCAGTCGCCAAAATCGCCACTTCCAGCAACAGAATCTCTACCTTCTTGACTTTCTACAACTACAATCCGGCCCGTTTGTCTATTTTTTCCACTTCCGGCCATTCTTGTCGCTTGCAATATTTTCAATAAAACTTCTTCAGAGATCGGACGATCTTCAAATTGCCTTTTATCACGTTTTTCTATAACAGCTTTATAAGCATCCATACCTAATATTCGCATTAGTAGCGGCATACTGTCTGATCGGGCATGATAGAAACTTACAATTCAAATATTTTATGAGGAGTTATGATGTCGTCGAATCTGGAAAACGCTTTTAATCAACTAAAAGAATTAGAGGGATCGGATCAAGGTAGCGGAGAATGGTTTCAAGTCGACCAGAATAGAATCAATGATTTTGCTGATGCAACTATCGACCACCAGTTCATTCATGTCGACCCTGAAAGAGCTTTAGCGGAAACACCTTTCGGCGGGACAATAGCTCATGGTTTCCTTTCTCTTTCTCTCCTTGTTCATCTGACTACGAGTCTTCCTGTTGAAATACCTAAAATGGAAGGCCAAGTAATGGGTATCAATTATGGCTTTGAAAAAATCCGTTTCATTAACCCCGTATTAGCTGGATCACGCGTGAGAGCGCAAAGCATTATTTCCTCAGTCGACTTGAAAGAACCAACTGCTGTGAATATCACTAGAACAATTACTGTTGAGATAGAAGGCGAAAGTAAACCTGCATTGGTAGCTGAATGGATCACAAGGTCTGTATTTGCTTAATAAAGCTAAATTCACGAAACTTTTCTAGAATCTTAAAAATAAGAACTCTGAAATTAAGTAAATTTAAGATGCATTTCTTCTATAGGTAATAGAAAAAAACTCGGTTCATGTGCTGGGTCTGGTAAAGGCTTAGCAAATTCGAACCATTCAGTTCGTTCCAACAAAGCAGTGAAAGCACTCTTGAGTTGCTGCCTAGCCAAAGAAGCACCCGGACAGAAATGAGCACCGAGTCCAAAAGCCAAATGAGAACCATTATCCTCTCGATTAATATCAAAAACTTCAGGATTTTCAAATTCTTTTGGATCACGATTTGCTGCTCCATACCGGACTGAAACTACAGATCCTTCTGGAATTGTTGTGCCGCAGACTTCAGTATCTTGAGTAGTCATTCGAGCCAAACCTTGCACCGGACTCCAGAATCGTAAAGCTTCTTCAACAAATTTTTCAATCAACTCTGGATTACTTCGAAGCAATTTTTGTTGATCTGGATACTCAATTAGTAACCAAACTCCGTGTGCTAGTGCACTAGTTGTTGTTTCAAACCCTCCTGTAATCAACTGATGCATTAAGTTTTGAAGTTCTGCATTGGTTAGAGGTTCTTCACCCTCTTGATGCGAGTGAACCAATGCGGACATTAAGTCTTCTTCGGGGTTCTTGCGTCTTTTTTCAAAAATCTCATCAAAATGCTTTTGGGCTTCTAACTCAGAATGAGCAACCTCTCGGACTTCTTCTTCTGTAAGAAGTCTCATTGCAGGAGCAAGCATTGCATCTGCCCATTTTTTAAATGTTGAAATCTGACTTCTATCAAGACCTAATTGTTCAGTAATAATTGTTCCAGGTAAAAGCAATGCAAACTCACTCATAAATTCACATTCTCCAGAGTCGATGAAACCATCAATTAGATCATTAGCTATTTCATCTATGTTCGGTGCCATTTCAGCAACTCTTCTTGGAGTAAAAACACGATTGACCAGTTTGCGATAACGCGTATGAACCGGTGGATCAGTTCTTTGCAACGTCATAACATGACCCCAGCCTTCTTCACTAAGAATCTGCTGATGCAACTTATGCATTTCAGCTTGATGCCCTGAAGCGGCACGAACTTGATTCGAAAAAATCTCAGGAGATAAAAGTGCTTCTTTCGAGGCTTCATGATCAACAATAAGCCAAATTCCTGTTTCTGGGACTTGGTGCACCGGACACCTTTCATGCAAATCTGCAATAAATTCCCAAGGTTCACTCTGAACCTTATGATCCATAAAACTTGTTGTTACAGGACATTTATGTGATTCCATAGATGATCTCTCCGATTTAGTATTCTCGGCTCTCATACCCTTAGGCTACGCATTCTAGAACATAAATCTAATCGAAAGCACTACGAGGTGAATAATGGCAAGAATGAGTGGGAAAGTAGCGGTAATTACTGGTGGTGCAAATGGTCTCGGAAAAGCTAGTGCATTACGTTTCATAGAAGAAGATGCTAAAGGAATTGTTATTGCCGACATGCTTGAAGACGCAGGTTTAGAAACTGTAAGTCAGATAGAAGATGCTGGGGGCAAGGCAATATTCGTCAATCTCGATGCAGTAAATCGTGTTAACAATCAAGAAATGGTCGAAACAGCTATCACAGAGTTTGGTTCAATTGATGTTCTGATCACTGCCGCTGGTATCACACATCAGGACTATCTCTCAGGTGATCGAGAAGCAGAAGTTAAAATGGCAATAAAAAG
The DNA here is from genome assembly GCA_002699555.1 of Dehalococcoidia bacterium. GTDB lineage: Bacteria > Actinomycetota > Acidimicrobiia > Acidimicrobiales > MedAcidi-G1 > MedAcidi-G1. The sequence goes on along the minus strand of PABN01000068.1, from coordinate 6,645 downwards.
AGCCCAAGAAATTGAAAATCCAGCTCAACAATTTGTCGACGGAAGTCTTGAAGAGTGGCAAAAAGTTATCGATGTTAATTTAACAGGAACCTACTTTGCCTTACAGGCTGCAGCTTCAGCAATGATCGAGCAAGGTAAGGGTGGTTCAATAATTACTCTCGCATCAATCGCTTCAAAGCATCCGGATGCAGGGCCAACTCCTTATGTTGTTTCAAAAGCAGGAGTTTGGATGCTTACTAAAAAAGCTGCACGTGAACTTGCCCCCGCAAATATTCGAGTAAACGCTATTGGACCAGGTTTTATTGAAACTCATATGACTACTATTTTTGAAATTGCCCCTCCTGAAAGAGTGGAGGAAACACTGAAGAGTGTTCCGATGGGACGGAGAGGCCTCCCCATAGAAATAGCAAACACAGCTCTTTTTCTAGCGTCAGATGAATCTTCCTATATGACAGGAGAGATCTTGCACCCTGACGGTGGCTATTTCACTGACTAGATTTTCGCAAACTAAGAATCTATTGTCACAGTTCCTGTTGAACCATCAACCGTTATGGTTGAACCATCCGTAATGCGATCCGTAGCGTCTGCTACTGAGACTGCACAAGGAATTCCAAGCTCTCTACTTACTATCGCTGCATGACTGGCAACTGCTCCTACATTCACCACAACAGCTGAAGCCGTCATAAATAGTGGTGTCCACGATGGGTCGGTTGTCGGAGCGATCATTACATCACCAGGTTCAAGCGAAGAAGCATCACTTGGATCTAAAATCACCCGTGCCGTACCTGTAGCTACACCAGGTGATCCAGCGCTACCTTGCAGCACGTCGCCTACTTCCGCAGGTCCAGACTGACTTGAACCTCTCTTTGGCCACTCAGAGATTGGCGGTATGCCAACTTTTCCATCGACTATGTAAGGCGGCTCGACTTCGTGAAGGTAAGAGAAATCTTTATCTCTTTCTAAAATTGTTTCCCTCATTGACATTGGATCAGAAACAAAATCATCAAGTTCTGCTTCGGTAACCATAAATAGTTGCTGAGGATCATCAATAGCTCCCACTTCAACCATTCTCCTACCTAATTCCATCATCGCTAACTTTGCTTCATGAACTGAACGAATAGCGGCGTTTTTTCCCATCTCTCTATATCCAAAGAAAAGGGCAGCTGATTTAATTGCTGCAGCAAGACTCCCTTGGGTTTCTTCATCATCTTTTACGAGATCTAACACTTCAGCAGTGAGTTTTTCTCGCGTTTCGGCTGACTTAGCAGAAGCTAAATGAGGTGATTTGTCATCTTCTTGGAAACGAAGACGCTCCAACATGCCTAGTGGCAGTTCAGGCTTTGTCGTCCAAGAATGTGATCTCATATCCCATTCGTTAGGTCCACGATGACCACACTCTTCTATNAGTTCTTCCCAGTTTGTAATAAAACTTNTAGCATCATCNGAGNTTAANGATCTTATTTTTTCTAACGCATCATCGCTNCCGTCATCAAAAATGGTTGAAAGCTCTTCCGANTTTCNAATNATTCTGCTTAGATCCCACATGCGGAATGAAGCTCCNGCGGATTCAACATCTCCAACNGCTGACATTAGCTTCACAGCATCTTCGGAACGTCCAATTCCATCACAGATAGCCTGAACCGCCCCTGGCCCAAGTGAGCAGGCTAGTGCTGATACACAAGATGGCACCCAAACATATTCAAGCAACTCAACCATTTCACGTGCATATCTGATCAGCTCTTCATTAGACGAGTCAGTATGGTTTGGACGATTTTTCACAGCCTCTCGAGCTACTTTGGATCTTTCCTCCATCATTGGGTAATCATCAGTGCTCATTACCCAGGCCATGCTTTCAGCTACTAATTCCTCAGCTTCTTCTTTAATGTCTTCAGGGTGTTCTTCATATTCTGGGACATCAGAGCGTTCGCCAAAATAGGCTAAATTTATTGCTTCTGGTGTAGCTCCAGGCATTCGAACTCCAAAAACCCATGTCATTGAAAGACAGTTGTAAAAATATCCTCCCCAAAGGCCAAAAGTGCTACGTGCTTCATGGGGGAATTCGTCCAGATCAAAAACTCCATACTCTACATATCCGCCAGCGACTCCAGGGCAACAACCTTTCTCCCATGCCATTGTCCAACCGAGTGGACTCCATGGATCTGGACCTACTTCATCTGCATTTCCTCGTGTGTAATAACGAAATCTTTCATTAAATGGGCTATCCGTGATCCAGCTTTCCATTTCCCCACTTCCTTTATCTTTGGTATTTTTTTTCTCAATTATTTCTATTTAATAAGTTCATGGAAAACTATCAATAAATAAGGGAGATGTTCCATATGGCGCGTATAGAAATTCCTGAAGGTGAAGGGCATGAGATGAGTAGAGTCTGGTCTCTAGCACCTCACATGGGAGAAGGAGTGCATGCTTTAAGCAGGGCTGTTTATGAAGAGAGTGGTCTACCTGTACGTGAACGCGAAGCGGCAAGAATGCGAATCGCTCAACTCAACGCATGTGATATATGACTGAATACAAGAGCTGCATCGGCGATGGAGCAAGGATTTGATGAAGATCACTATCATTCAGTTCACTTATATGAAGAGAATAAGTCTTTTACGATTCGTGAAAAATTAGCAATCGAATATGCTGAGTGTTTCGCTCTTGATCATAAAGCTATTAACGACGAGTTTTTTATCCGCTTGAAAGAACATTTTTCTGAACAAGAAATTCTAGAACTAACTGTCACAATAGGTTTTTGTGTTGGAATGGGAAGAGCATTAACAGTCTTGGATGTGGCACAAGACTTTGAAGTCAATTGGAGTCGAGAACCAAAGAAGCAAACGTAGAACTGTGCCATATTCTCATATAGAAAGAGCGAATGATTTAGAGCCGTCCGATGGCCACCGAATTTTGCGCGAAGAATGCCCTCTTCATCATGAAGAAAATTTCGACCCACCTTTTTATGTTGTTAGTAGACATGATGATGTCCTCGAGATTTTAAAATCACCAGGGATGTGGGGCAACTCTGATGGACCCGGTGTTTTTTTTCAAAAAGGCGGAGTTCTAGGTTCGACAGACGATCCTGATCATGCGCGTCAACGCCAAGTGCTTCGAGAAGTTTTCCTGCCTTCAAAAATGCGCCAATTGGAAGAAAGACTTAAAACAATTCGTGATGCCTTATGGGAAACTTTTGAGAAACCCGGAACAGGAGATTTCGTGGAACTTTTCGCATTTCCTTTTCCTGCACTTGCAATAGCTGAAATTCTTGGTGTTAATCCTAATGATCGAGAAAAATTTCATAGGTGGGCTGACGATATCGTCGCTGGCCTTGGTGGTGGAGATCTAGAGCTCGTTGATAAAGCTAACACCGAGCTCTGGGCTTATATCGACGATCTTGTCGAAACAAGAATCATGTTGATCGATCAAGGGAAACAACTTCCAGATGATGCGATTTCTACAATGACAATAGCTTTTTCAAATGGAAACCTTTCTAGAAGAGAAATTCAACGTTTAGGCCATCAACTACTTGTTGCTGGACATGAAACTACTGCAAGTCTTCTTGCTCTTATGGTTTACCGACTCTCTCAACAACCAGAACTACTTGAAGAGTTAAAGAATAAACCAGAGTTAATTGAACCTGCAATTGAAGAATTTCTTCGATTTGACTCGCCGGTTCAAGGTTTGTTCAGAACTAATTCAGAAACCTGTTCAGTTCGTAATTCAATGATTCCAGCTGGGACGAAGCTCCAAGCAATGTTCGCCTCTGCAAATCGAGATCCCGAAATGTGGGATGACCCTGATTCAATAAAATTTAACCGCGACCCGAGACTTGCTAGACAACATCTAGCTTTCGGATGGGGTGTCCACTATTGCATCGGAGCGCCACTCGCGAGGCTAGAAGCCCGTTTAGCTCTAGAAAAGATTGTTGCATCGAATACACATTTCGAAATTTTAGAAAACCCTTCCACAACTCCACCATTTATTCTTCGAGGATTTACAGAACTTAAAGTCAAGTGGAGCTAGGAACTACTCCAATAACTCTGGTCGAGCTGAAGCTAAATATTCGATATCTTTAGCTGAAGGAAGTTTTTGTGTAGAAGCAGCTCCATCTACAAGAATAGTTTGACCAGAAATATAACTCGATTCTTCTGAAGCTAAAAAAAGAACCGCATTCGCTATATCTTTAACACTGCCCATTCTTCCCAACGGTGTTTGAAGCCGTGCCGCCTCAATAACAAGTTGGTTTTCAAAAATCCCTTCTGTCATTGGAGTTTCAATTAAGTGAGCGGCAATACAATTCACCCGTACTTGATCTGGTCCATAATCTAAAGCTGCAATTTCTGTCAAATATTCAAGTCCGCGTTTACATGCAGCGTAAACAGGGTGTCCCGTAGAAGGGTTGTGAGCAGTCAAAGATGACGTGGAAATAATTGATCCACCACCGCTAGATGCCATCGAGTTACCGAAATGCTGAATCACCTGCATAGCCGCTATCAACTGGACTTCAACCATAGGCCGAACATGCTCAGGTGTTAATTCACGGATCCGTTTCGATTCTTGATATCCCGCATAATTTACTACTACGTCAATCTTCCCTTCGTCGTCCATGATTGAACTCACAAGATTTTTTACCTGCTCATCTTCAACAACATCACACCCAAAGCCTTTTCCACCAAATTCTTGTCCAACCTGTTCGGCTAATTCTGCACGCCTTCCTACGACTATGACTTTGGCGCCATGTTGAGCAAAAAGTTCAACCGTGGCCCTTCCAAAACCTGTGGAACCACCTATTACAACACTTACTTTATTTTCTAGTCTCTGCCTTGTTGCATCCATGGTTCTTGAGCGTAACCTCTCTAGCGTGAACACACTTAAAAAATTTCAACTTGATAATAAAGCCGCAGTCGTTACGGGCTCCGGACAAGGGATTGGCCGCGGTATTGCTTTAGCGCTGGCTGATGTTGGAGCCAAACTAGTTATTAACGCCCGACGGGAAAGTGACGTTGCTGAGACAGCTCAAATGGTTCGTGACCTGGGTAGTGAAGCAATCGAAGTAGTAGGAGATATCAGAGAAATAGGGTCTGAAGCCGTAGGTGACGCCTGCGTTGATGCTTTTGGAAGCCTAGACATATGGGTAAATAACGTTGGTGGCACTGACGAAAAACGTAATCGAACTCTTCTTGATACACCAGATGAAATCTTTTCGAGCCAACTCGATTTAAATCTAACAACCGCATTCCAAGGATCAAAAGCTGCAGCTAATCGGATGCATAATGGGGGCTGCATTATAAATATTTCTTCAGGTGCAGGTATGAGAGGTTCGGCTTTTACTGGTCCTTATGCAGCTGCAAAAGCTGGAATGCTAAACATGACAGAAACATTTGCACTCGAACTAGCGGAAATGAACATACGTGTTAACGCTGTTTCACCAGGACCTGTGATAACTGAGGCCTATCAAGAAATGGTTGATGTGAATGAAGAGAAAGCACGAGAAATTGCTGCGTCAATACCTCTTGGCCGCTTGGGGGCTCCAGATGATATTGCTACTGCAGTAGTTTTTTTATCATCGGATGCATCATCATGGATTACAGGACAAAATATATTGGTTTCTGGTGGTAGAACACACCGCACTGTGCAATACCAAGATAAAACATGATCTTAAATCAGCTACTTAGAACTAGGAGAAAAAATTGACACCATTAGAAACTGTAGAAGCATTTATTTCGTCTCTTGAAGAAAAGAATATCGATGCTGCTATCGATCTTCTTGATAAAGATTGTGAATATGACAATGTCCCTATGGGGAAAGTTTTCGGATCGGAAGCTGTCAAAGAAATGTTAGGACCCATGATTGAGAATTGTTCAAATGTTGATTGGCCTACATACCGTGCCTCGAGTACAGGAAATTTGGTTTTTAATGAGCGTTTGGACAGGTTTGAAATGGGTGGGAGTTGGATCGAGATTCCAGTTTGTGGAGTTTGGGAAGTTGTTGATGGCAAAATTACCCTTTGGCGAGATTATTTTGACCTTGCAACTTACAGAGATCAACTTCCCAAGTGAACAGTCGAGAATCTGAAAGACCTCAACTTGTAGCAATCGATGTAGATGGAACACTTGCTAGATCTGATGGTTCACTCTCAGAAAAAACATGCGAAACAATTGCAAAAGTAAGGTCAACGGGTACAAAAATAGTCATTGCGACCGGTAGACCCTGGTTAGTTGCATTTGATTGCGTAGAAAAATTGGGTGAAGTTGATTTTGTGGTCTGCTCCAATGGGGCTATGACAGTTGCTTTACCAAATGAAGAGATACTCGAAGACATATATCTTCCTTCTGAAATACCCGAAAAACTTGTAAGAAGTCTTCGCTCAGAGATACCCGGTATCGCTTTTGCATATGAATTTAAACGAGGAGTTAAAGCCCAATATGGTTTAGCTGAACGTTTACCATCCGGAGTCCCACTTGGTGACCCGATAGATGATGTCTTGGATCTTGACCCTAGACCGGTTAGGAAAATTCTTACTTGGCATGATGATTTTGAGCTTTCATCTCTTGGTCGCCTAATAAGTGAAATAGTTGGAAATGATGTAGAAATTTCTAGCTCGGGTTTAAACTTTTTTGAATTTGGAACAATCGGTATAAGTAAAGC